>CAIQSZ010000437.1 GCA_903874575.1 uncultured Elusimicrobia bacterium | reverse complement strand
GAGTCGTCGACGGCGCTCAAGGAGAGCAAGGCCGCCCGCGCCGTTTCCCACGCGGCGGCGTGCGGCGGCGTCAGCCATTCGACCGGCGCGGGCAAGGACGCCGCTTTTAAAAACAGCGGGCTCAACTCCAGCCTGGCGATCTCGGGCTTCATGCTCTCCGCCATGCCCGCCTCGTCGGCGCGCGACCACAGCCGCACGCACCGTCCCGGCGCGGTGCGCCCCGCGCGCCCCGCGCGCTGGGCCGCGTTGCTTCTGCTGATGCGCGTCAGGTACAAGGTGTTGATGCCGCGCGCGGCGTCGAACGCCGCCACGCGGTGCCGGCCGCTGTCGATCACCATGGTCACCTGCGGCACGGTCAGTCCGGTCTCCGCGACGTTGGTGGCGACGATGACGCGGCGTCCGGCGGACGGTTCCAGCGCCCGCTGCTGCTCGTCGAGTTCCATGGAGCCGTGCAAGGAACGCAGGTCCAGGCCCATTTCACGGCAGTACGGCCCCATGACGGCCAGCGCGCGTCGGATCTCCCGCAGTCCGGGCATGAACACCAGCACGGATCCGTTCAGTCCTTCGCGCGCGAGGTCCCGCAGGGCCCGCAGCGCTCCTTCCGCCGCGCCCTCTTGAGGCGCGAGAGGCGAATGCCGCACGTCCACCGGGAAAATTCGTCCCGGCACCTCCAGGCGAGCCGCCTCCGGCAGATATTCGGA
This sequence comes from uncultured Elusimicrobia bacterium, assembly GCA_903874575.1. GTDB lineage: Bacteria > Elusimicrobiota > Elusimicrobia > UBA1565 > UBA9628 > GWA2-66-18. The sequence goes on along the minus strand of CAIQSZ010000437.1, from coordinate 7,949 downwards.
AAGCGCCCCGCCGTCCAAGGTCGCGGACATCACGACCACCTTCAGTTCCGGGCGCGTCCGGCGCAAAGTCTTCAGCCACGCCAGCGCCAGATCGCACTCCAGGGTGCGCTCATGGAATTCGTCCAGCACCACCGCGCCCACGCCCTCCAGGTAGGGATCTCCCATCATGCGCTGGATGAAGATGCCGTAGGTCTGGAAGACCACCTGCGTGTTCGGTCCGAATCGGCCGTCGAACCGTACCTGGTAGCCGATCTCCGCGCCCAGCGTCGTTTTCGCCTCTGCGGCCACGCGCGCCGCCAGACTGCGCGCCGACAACCGCCGCGGCTCCAGCACCAGTATGCGTCCCGCGGTTCTCCCGCGCAGGAATTGAGGCGTTTGGGTCGACTTTCCGCCGCCCGTGGGCGCCGTCAACAGCAGGCACCCGGCGCGTTCAAGCTCCGCGATGATTTTTTCGCGGAACGCGGTTATGGGCAGCGGCGGATTCATGATCGGGGCGGGCGCGGCGACAGCGGGTCGTACCAAAGCCCCGCGCCGCGGGCGAGTTCGACGACGGCGAAGCTGGCCTCGGTCACCACTTTTTCCCAGGAAGCTTCGCCGCGGGCGATCTTGTCGAGGGCGTCTTCCAGGCGGGCGGTGTAGTCCGTGTCGATGAAGTTGCCGGTGTAGTGCCGGACCAGGAAGTCGGTGACGGCCCGCCCCAGGTCGGTGGCGCGGAGCTTGCGTCCGTCTTCCTTCACGTAGCCGCGCTCTAAGATGACGCGCATGGTGGCGGCGTAGGTGGACGGACGGCCCACGCCCTCGGCTTCCAGTCTCTTGATGAGGGAGGCCTGGGTGAAGCGCGGCGGCGGCTTGCTGGAGCGCTTGAGCGCGGCGATGTCCAGCAGGTTCAGCGCGTCGCCGGCGTCGAGCATGGGAAGTTCTCCCTCGCTCTCGTCGTCGTCGGAGCCTTCGTCCTTCTTGCCTTTTTTCTTAAGCTCTTCGGTGGCGTCGTCTCCCGCGAGTTTGCGCCAGCCGTCGAAGAGCGTGACCTTGCCCTTGGCCTGGAAGACGCCCATGGGGGCCGAATCGCCTTTCGGCGCCTTCCATGAGTCGGGCGCGCAGGCGACGTCGATGGTGGTGATCTGATCGCGCCCCGGCGTCATCTGGCAGGCGATGAATCTCTGCCAGATCAGCCGGTAGAGCCTGCCCGCGTCGCCGGGGCCTTGCGCGTCCGGACCCGTCTGCGGGCGCGTGGGGCGGATGGCCTCGTGGGCTTCCTGCGCGTTGGCGGCCTTCGTGGCGTGGACGACGGCGGACTTCGGCAGATACTCCGGCGGGAACTCCCGGGCGATAAGAGCGCGCGCGTCGGCGAGCGCCTCGGGCGACAGCGCGGTGGAGTCCGTTCGGTGGTAGGTGATCGTCCCGTCTTCGAACAGGCTCTGCAGGAGCCGCATGGTCGCGTCGGGGTTGAGCCCCAGGCGGACGGACGCCGCCTGCTGGATCGTCGCCGTGGTAAACGGAGGCGGAGCGTTCCGGGATGCGTCCCGGCGATCGCACGATAGAACTCGCCACGGCACCGTTTTCGCCCAGGCGACCGTCCTCTCCGCGAGGGCGGGGTCTCGCAGCCGCTGGCCCAACGGATGGCTCTTCCATGTGATCAGCCTCGCGGCGAACGGGGGAGGCGCGCCGCTCTTTTCCAATCGGGCGGCAAGCACGAAGTAGTCGACCGCGCGGTGTTTCCCGATCTCCTTCTCCCGTTCGGCGACCAGCCGTAAGGCGACGGACTGCACTCGGCCCGCGGAGCGCGCGTCCTTGGAGACTTTGCGCAGCGTCGGGCTGACCACCCAGCCGACCACGCGGTCCAGCACGCGCCGCGCCTGCTGGGCGTCGATGAGATGCGCGTCGAGCGGGCGCGTGTTCTCCATGGCCTTGCGCACTTCGGCCTTGGTGATGGAGTGGAAGACGACGCGCCGGTAATTCTGTTCGCCCAGAAGACGGCTGACGTGCCAGGCGATGGCTTCGCCTTCGCGGTCGGGGTCGGTGGCGAGGAACACCTCGTCGGCTTTCCCGGCCAGTTCTCTCAATTCTTTGATGCGCCGCGCCGAGCGTTCGAGGGCCGCGTAGGCGGGAAAGATATTCCCGCCCTCGAACTTCACCGCCAGGTCGCCGGTCGACGGCAGGTCTCGGACATGGCCGAAGGAGGCGGCCACGCGGTAGTCGGAGCCCAGGAAGCTCTTGATTTTCGCGACTTTATTCGGCGACTCGACGATGACCAGTTTCATGCGTCGCGCCCAGGGTAGCAAAAGAGGCGGCCGGGACGGACGCGCGTGATCCGGCGGCCGGATAGGCTATAATGGCCGCTTCATGCCGCCCGCCCCCAAAGTCGCCTTCATCGATTTCCTGGACGCCATCGAGCGCGTCGACCCCGCGTCGGGCGAGGTGCGCGTGTGCGTGGGTTTGGACGGGGGCAAGGAGTCCGCGTTCCGCGTGGCGACTTTCGACCGGCCCGGGGCGTGGATGAAGGACGCCAAGCTGGACCACTGGTTCGCCGAGCCCGTCCTGTACGTGAAGGTCCTCGACGTGAGGACCATCCACGCCGCCGTGCACGTCATGGCCGCGGAGTTGGGCGGCTACTGGTTGAGATATTACCGCACCGCGCCCGGAGCTCCGTCGAAGATCGGCGTGGGCATGGCCGCCGTCGACCGCGTCGAGGGCGGCTGCGGCGTCGCCGAAGCCGTGCTGAAGGACGGACGCGAGTTTTCCATCCTCAGCGCGACTCCGCGCTGGTGGAAGACCGAGCTGGAGCGTCGCGGCATGCCGTTCTATTTCGGTCCCATGGTCCTGTTCATGAAGAAGATCGACGCCCCGCACGCCAAGCGCGCCGTCAAGCGCATGGCCGACGTGGACGAACTGCTCTTCTGCCGCTACGACACTCCCCGCAAGACCCTTCCCGAGATCTTGGACGCTTTCCAGGCGGCCAAGCCCCGATAGACGCGCGTCCGTGAGGCCCCGTTCCTCGCGGCCAAGGTCCCACGCCGTGTTGGGACTATTGCCTGCCCCGTCCTGGGACCCTAGGACCCTAATATGGCCGTCGGGGTTGCACTATAATGGACCCGTGAAGAATGTTCTCTCGTCCGGGGCCGGCGCGCGGCCCCATATCGTCGAGGCTTCCGTCGAGAGATAATGATGACCGACCTGCATATGTTCATCGTCGAGGACGACGACCACTTCCGCGAGACCTTCATCGACGTCATGTCGTTAAAAGGCGTCGAGGTGGACGGGGCGCGCAACGGCGACGAAGCCATCAAGGCGCTCAAGCAGAACAAGCCGTCGGTCATCATCATGGACATCAACCTTCCCGACGTTCACGGTTTCGACCTGTGCCGCCGCGTGAAGCGCCTGGACAACCAGAAGGATACGCCGATCATCTTCGTCTCCGCCTCGACGAAGTATTCCGACCCGCGAGATCGCGCCGAAGGCCTGCAGGCGGGCGCGGCTCAATTCCTGCCCAAGCCGATCAGCGTCGAGCGTCTCTGGTCGGTCATTGAATCCGTGCTGGCCGACGCTCGTCGTTCCGATCAAGGTCGCGCGTCGTCTTCTTGACAGTTTCCGTCGAGCCTGCTATCATCAAAACAAGCCGTTCCTCCTGGGAGACCCTCCGATGGCCGAAGTCCAACTGACCGACGATACTTTCGACAAGGAAGTCCTTGAGAGCGCCCAGCCCGTCCTGGTCGACTTCTGGGCGCCTTGGTGCGGTCCGTGCCGGATGCTGACGCCGATCGTCGAGGAAGTCGCCAAGGAGTACGCGGGCAAGGTGAAGGTCGCCAAGTTGAATACCGATGAACATCCCAACGCCCCGGGACGTTTTCGCATCTCCGCCATTCCGACTTTGCTTTTCTTCAAGGGCGGGAAGCTCGTCGAACAGCGCGTCGGCGTCATGTCGAAAGCCGACATCAAGAAGTTGCTCGACGGTCTCCTCGCCTAAGCCGTCGCCGTCCCGCCGTTTCCTTTCGACCTCCGGTCGATGAAATCCCGTCTCTACCTCGTCGATGCCCACGCCTACCTTCACAGGGCCTATCACGCGCTTCCTCCTCTGACGGATTCCAAGGGGGAGCCGGTCGGAGCCCTCTACGGCTTTGCGCGCACCTTGATCCAGATTCTGCGCCGGGACAAGCCGGAGGCCGTCGCCGTCTGCTTCGACCTGCCGGGGCCGACCTTCCGCCATGAAAGATACGCGCGGTACAAGGCCACGCGCAAGGAGATCGAGCCCGATCTGGTCGTCCAGCTCGGGCGCGCGAAGTCGCTTGCGCAGACTTTGGGCTTCAAGTGCATCGAGAAGGCGGGCTTCGAGGCCGACGACGTGATGGCCACCATGGCGCGCAAGGCGGTCAAGCGCGGCTGGGACGCCGTGCTGGTCACGGGGGACAAGGACGCTTTGCAGCTGGTCGGACCCGGGGTCCGTGTTTTCAACGTTTCGAAGGACCTGTGGATGGATCCTGCGCAGGTGGAGGAGAAGTTCGGCGTCCCGCCGTCCGCCGTGCGCGACTACCTGGCCATCGTCGGAGACAGCGCGGACAACGTGCCCGGACTGAAGGGCGTGGGCCCCGTGGGGGCGGTGAAGCTCATCAAGGCGTACGGCTCGCTCAAGGGCGCCATCGCGGCCGCGAAGAAAGGCGACAAGGCGCTCGCGCCGGCGCTGGCGCAGGCGCTCAAGGACGGCGAAGAGGCGGCCGGCCTGTCGCTGGACCTCATCGCCCTCGACGAGGCCGTACCGCTGGACGTCGAGCCGGAGGACTGCCGCGTCGTCGCTCCGGACCCTTCGGCGCTGGCCGAAGGGTTGGAGAAGTTCGAGTTCCGCTCTTTGGCCAAGGAACTCGGCGCGCCGGCGCGGCCGGGCGCGTCCGCCGCGCGGAGCGTCGAGTTCAAGGCGCTGGCCAAGGACCTGTCCCGGGCCGAGACGGTCGTCGTCGCCGCCGTGGCCGACGCCGCCGGGGAGGGGGAGCTTCTGACCGCCTCGCGCGTGCGCGTGGCGCTGGGCCTGGAGGACGGACGCGCCGCCGTTCTCGACGAAGCCGGCGCGCGGGAGAAGGCCGTCGCCGCGTTGACGGGCAAGGCCCTGAAGGTCGGCTGGGATTTGAAGGCGGCGCGCGCCGCGCTGGATGCCGCGGGATTGGAGTTGGCCGGGCCATATTTCGACGCGAAGCTGGCGGCCTATTGCCTCGATCCGGGCGACGCGAAGGACCCTAAAGCCGCCGACGCCGGCGAGGACGCGCTGGCCCGCGCGGCGGCCGCGCTTGGGCGCGAGGCGCTGGTCGCGAAGATGGCCGGGACGAAGGTTTTGGACTTGTTCACGAAGGTTGAAATGCCGTTGTCGTCGATCCTGCGCGGGATGGAGCGCGCGGGCGTGCTGGTGGACGACGGCTACCTGAGGTCGTTGTCCGAAGAGTTCGCGGGAACGCTGGCCGGACTCCAAAAGGAGATCGACGCGCTGGCCGGCGGGCCGTTGAACCCGCAGTCTCCCAAGCAGGTCGGATCGGCGCTCTTCGACGCGCTCGGTCTTCCCGTCCTGCATAAGACCTCCAAGGGCGGACGCTCCGTCGACGAGGAGACCCTGCAGTCGCTGGCCGCCCGGCATGCCCTGCCCGGCAAGATATTGGAGTACCGCGAGACCGCGAAGCTGGAGTCCACCTACGTGCAGGGCCTGCTTCAGCGCCTGGACCCGAAGACGCGGCGCGTCCACACCACCTTCGACCAGACCGGCACCCTCACCGGCCGGCTGTCCAGCCTGGACCCGAACCTACAGAACATTCCTATCCGCACCGAGGCCGGCCGCCGCATCCGCCGCGCGTTCGTGGCGCCGAAGGGCCGCGCGCTCGTCTCGCTGGACTACTCGCAGATCGACCTGCGCGTGCTGGCGCACGAGTCCGGCGACGAGGCGCTCATCGCCTCCTTCAAGGACGGCGAGGACATCCACCGCCGCACCGCCGCCGAGATGTTCCACCTGGAGGCGGACCGGGTCTCCGTCGACCAGCGTCGGGCGGCGAAGGCCGTCAATTTCGGCATCGTGTACGGACAGACCGCGTTCGGCCTATCCGCCCAGTTGGGAATTTCCCAGCAGGAGGCGTCCGCCTACATCAAGAAGTACCTCGAGCGCTATCCGGGCGTGTCCGCCTGGGTCGAGAAGAATCTGGCGCAGGCTAGGAAGGACGGCTGCGTGCGCACCTTGCTCGGGCGCGTGCGCTGGCTGCCCGACTTAGCGGCGCGCAACGCCGCCGTGCGCCAGTTCACCGAGCGCGCCGCGCGTAACACGCCCATCCAGGGCGGCTCGGCCGACATCATCAAGCTGGCGATGCTGGAGATCGACCGCGGCCTCGCGAAGGACGGGCGCGGCGCGGTTCTGCTTCTGCAAGTGCACGACGAGCTTCTTTTCGAGGTGGACGAGGCGGAGGTTCCGGCGTTCGCGGCCTGGGCGCGCGGCGTCATGGAGGGCGCGGCGAGCCTGCGCGTGCCCTTGGTCGTCGACGCAAAGGCCGGACCCAACTGGCAGGACATGGAGAAACTGAAGTGAACCGCGTTTTCCGCCACGACCCCATCGATTTCGCCTCGATGCCTCCGGCCATCAAGGGGCTCATCATCGCCAATATCGCCGGCTTCCTGGTCGCCAAGCTGGTCGGGGGCCCGGTCATCGCCGAGATATTCGGCTTGGTGCCTCGGCATCTGGTGTTCGACCGCTGGGTCTGGCAGCCGATCACCTACCTGTTCCTCCACGGCAACCTCTGGCATTTGATCTTCAACCTGTTCGCATTATGGATGTTCGGCATGCCCGTCGAAGCGCAGTGGGGCGGCAAGGATTTCCTCAAGTATTACTTCCTGTGCGGCCTGGGCGCGGCGCTGACCAGCACCTTGCTGGGCGTGCGCTCGACCGTTCCGGTGATCGGCGCGTCGGGTTCCGTGTACGGCCTTCTGGTCGCCTACGCCATGCTCTATCCGGACGCGGTGGTGTACCTCTATTTCCTGATCCCGGTGAAGGCCGCGCATATGGCCATCCTGTTCGGCGCGCTGGAGTTCTTCGCGGGCGCCAGCGGGGCCACGCCCGGCGTCGCGCGCTTCGCGCATCTGGGCGGCATGATCACCGGCTACTTCTACATCCGCTGGTGGTGGGTGCTGAAACTGCGGGCGAAGTCCCTGGCGAAGGGCCTGTTCGAGCGCGGCGCCGCCGAGGCGCCCGCGCGCGCGCCGGCGCGCCGCCCCGCGCGTTCCGCCTCCGATCGGGACGGCGAGGATGAAATGGTCGAAGTGGACCGCATTCTCGACAAGATTCTGGCCAGCGGCCTGGAGTCGCTCAGCGCCGACGAGAAGGAGATCATGGCCCGTTACTCGCGCGGGAGAAAGCCGTCATGAAGCCCGCGCGTTTCGTCGTAGGCCTGACCGGCGGCATCGGGACGGGAAAATCGTCCGCCCTGGCCGAGTTCGCGCGCTTGGGCGCCGCCACGATCAGTTTGGATCAGATCGCGCGCGAGCAGGCCCGGCCCGGGGGCGCGGCGTACAAGGCGCTCGTGAAGGCGTTCGGGCGCGAAATGCTGGACGGCTCTCGGGGGATCGACCGGCGGAAGTTGGGCGCCAAAGTCTTCGCCGATCGGTCCGCCCGGCTGAGGCTGGAGCGTCTCACGCATCCGCTCATCCTCAAGGAGGCGAAGGCCCTCGTGGGGCGGCTCGAGGGGCTGATCGTCGTCGACGTGCCGTTGCTGTTCGAAGGCGGCTACCGACGGATGTTCGACGCCGTCTTGGTCGTGGCCTGCCGCCCCGCCGAACAGCTGAAGCGCGTCATCCGTCGCGACCGGCTCTCGCCCGCGCAGGCCCGCGGCCGCATCGTCGCGCAATGGCCGCTTGAAAGGAAGCGTCGTCTCGCGGACCTCGTCCTCGACAACGACGGGACTCCCGCCGCCCTGCGCGCGAAAGCGCGCGCCGCT
>CAIQSZ010000436.1 GCA_903874575.1 uncultured Elusimicrobia bacterium | reverse complement strand
TGCTGTCCAACGACGAGGCCGGGCGTCCGACGCTGATCCTACCGGCGGGCGCGCCGGCCGACGCTCCCGGGTTCTCGTTGTCGCACGGCGCCGAAGGCGCGGTCTGCGCCGTAGCCGCCTCCGGGCGCCGCGTCGGAGTGGACATGGAGACCGTCGTCGCGCGCCCGCCCGAGGTCATCGCCTTCGTCGCGGCGCCGGGAGAGGAGGACGCCGCGCCGGCGTCGGATCCCGCCGCGCAGGCGCGCCTATGGACCGGGAAGGAAGCGGCGCTGAAATTGCTCGGCTTGGGGCTGGACGCGGACGCACGCGGCGTCCGCGAGACCAACGGAGAGATCGCCTACGCGGGCCGCTCGGCCGAGGTCTGGCGCGCGCTGGGCTCTCCGCGCGTGCGGGTCCGCTTCGAACGCGCCGGCGCCGCGATGGTCGCCGTCGCTTACACGGGAGAATGAAACTCATGGAACTGGAAACCGCCAAAAACGCGAAGTCCCCGCGCCCGCCCGCCGCGAGCGTGCGGAATCTGAGGACCGCCGTCGAGAAGGCCATGGCGGGCGGCGGCAAGGCCCGCGTCGACGCCCAGAAAGCGAAGGGCAAGTTCTCGGCGCGGGAACGCATCCACTACCTGCTCGACGAAGGCAGCTTCCAGGAGTTGGACCTCTTGGTCTCCACCCGCGCGACCGAGTTCGGACTGAAGGACAAGGATATACCGGGCGACGGCGTCATCACCGGCTTCGGCCAGATCAACGGCCGGGAGGTATGCGTGTACGCGCAGGACTTCACGGTGCTGGGGGGGTCGCTGGGCCTGGCTCACGCGCAAAAGATCTGCAAGATCATGGACCTGGCGCACGAGAACCGCGTGCCGGTGATCGGCCTGCTGGATTCGGGCGGGGCGCGCATCCAAGAGGGGGTGGATTCCCTCGACGGCTACGCGGAGATATTCTACCGGAACGTGAAGAGCTCGGGCGTCATCCCGCAAATATCCGTGATCCTGGGGCCCTGCGCCGGAGGCGCCGTGTACTCGCCCGCGCTCACCGACTTCGTGTTCATGGTCGAGGGCACCAGCCATATGTTCGTGACCGGCCCCGACGTGGTGAAGGCCGCGACCGGCGAGGAGGTCAGCTTCGACGGCCTGGGCGGCTCCGAGGCGCACTCCTCCAAGTCCGGGGTCTGCCACTTCGTCGCCAAGTCCGAACCCGACTGCTTCCGCCAGGTCCGCGAGTTGGTGGGCTACCTGCCGCAGAGCCGCTTCGAGAAGGCCCCGCGCGTCGCCAATCCCGATCCGATACGCCGCTCCGTGCCCCTGCTGGAAAAGATGTGCGATCTGGACCCGCGCCGCCCCTACCGCATCCACCACATCATTTGGCAGATCGCCGACGAGCACAAGTTCTTCGAAGTGCAGTCCGCTTACGCCAAGAACATCGTCACCGGCTTCTGCCGCATGGGGGGGGAGGTCGTCGGCATCGTGGCCAACAACCCCGCGCACCTGGCCGGCGCGCTGGACATCAACGCCTCCGACAAGGCCGCGCGCTTCATCCGCATGCTGAACGCCTTCAATATACCCGTGCTGACCTTGGTCGACGTGCCCGGGTATTGGCCCGGCGTCCAGCAGGAGCACGGCGGCATCATCCGCCACGGCGCGAAGATCCTCCACGCGTACGCGGAGGCCACGGTCCCTAAGATCACCGTGATCCTGCGCAAGGCGTACGGCGGCGCGTACATCGCGATGAGCTCCAAGCACATGCGCGGAGACTTCAACTTCGCCCTGCCGTGCGCGGAAATCGCGGTGATGGGCCCGGCCGGAGCCGTCGAGATCCTCTATTCGCGCGACATCGCGGCGTGCAAGAACGAGGACGAGAAACTGGCGCTGAAAGCGAAGCTCTCCGCCGAGTACGCGGCGAAGTTCGCCTCCCCGTATCAAACCGCGTCCACGGGCTCCCTTGACGAGGTCATCGAGCCCGCGCAACTGCGCTACAAGGTCGTGCGCGCGCTGCGCTTCCTAAAGGATAAGCGCCTTCCCGGCGCCCATGAAAACCGCGGGAACATCCCTCTGTGAATGTGCTAGACTCGCGCGTGATCAAGGCTCAAATCCTCGTCGTCGAAGATCAAGCCGCGACCGCGAACCTCATCCTGGAGGTCCTGCGCGCCGAAGGTTACGACGCGCAGGAGGTCGACACCCTGGCGAAGGCCCGCGCGCGCCTCAAGAAAGCTCCGCCGGAGTTGCTGATCCTGGACCGCAACCTGCCGGACGGCGACGGCGTGGCCCTGCTCGCCGAGATCCGCGGCGATGAGAAACTGGCCGCGACCCCCGTCATCATCCTGACCGCCCAAAAGGATGTCGCCGATAAGGTCCAGGGCCTGCGCACCGGAGCCGACGATTACGTCGCCAAGCCCTTCAACACCGAGGAATTGGTCGCGCGCGTGATGGCGCTCCTGCGCCGCGCCGGCAAAGGGGACGAACCCGCGACCATGGAAGCCGCCGGAATCAAGCTGGACCGAAACTCCCGCAAGTCCTACGTGGCGGACAAGGAAGTCCCCCTATCCGCCAAGGAGTTCGACCTGTTGTGGTTTCTCCTCGCGCGCAGAAATCGCGTGCTCACCCGCGACTTCCTGCTCCAGCACGTCTGGGGCTACGATGCGGGAGTGGAACTGACCACGAAGGTCATCGACGTCACTCTGTCCCACCTGCGCCAAAAGCTGGGGCGGCCGGCCGAAAAGATCGTCGCCGTGCGCGGCTTCGGCTATCGCTTCGACGCCTGAAGCGCGGTCATAGCGCGGGCACCTGGACGGAGAAGTCCAACGCGTCGCCCGCCTTAAGCCGGTGGCGCCCGGCCGCGCCGGCGGGAAGTTCCAGCACGTACATGCCGGCGCCGCCCGCGGTGACGACCTCGTCGTCGGGCGTGTCCACGCGCGAAGCCTTCAGCTTCTCGTGGACGACGGTGATCTTCTTGTCGGCGCCGATCCAGACGATATCCAGGCTGACAAGGGTCTTCTTCATCCAGAAGTTCAGCCCCATCTCCGAGGGGAACACGAACAACATCCCATAGTCCTTCTTGAGCCTCGTGCGGCACATCAGGCCCGTCTCCCGAGAGGCGGGGGTGTCGACCACGTCGACGGCGATGGTCTTGAGATCCGGGAAGGTCAGCTTCGCCGTCTTCGCGACATGCTGCGCGCGGCACTCCCCGGCGGGAGCGGCGGGCTTGGGGGCGGCGGACGCGCTCAGCGCGAACGAGACGGCGAGAACGGCGAGGATCATGGTTTTTTCTCCGTTGGCGTATTCCGAGGGTTCGCGGCCTTGAGCGCGCGCGCCGAACCGCGGGCCGCCTCGGCCCACCCGCGCGCGCCCCACGGTCCGAGACGACCATACAACAATCTCCCGGCGTCGTGGAAGAACACGGCCTGCGCGGGCCCGTCGGCGTACACCTCGGCGACCGCGCGGCTCAGGCGGCGGGAGAACTCCGCGGGACCGGACGGATCCTTCTGGTGCAGGCCCCAGTCGAAGATATTCCCGGGAATCAGTTGGACGTCGCCATGGCGGACGTACGCATGCCAGGCCTTGAGCATGGCGTCGTACTGCGGCTTGTCGGCCTCGTAAAACATCAAGGCGTCGTAGTCGACGCCCGCGTCGTTCATCATCACCGGGTCCTGGCCGTGGTGCCAGCCTTTGTCCCAGGTGAGCGTGAACGCCCAAAGCGGCTTCTTGCCGCCGAGACGGCGCTTCAATTCCTCGACGATGAGCGCCACGCGGCGCGCGCGCCACCACTGCCAGGCGTCGATGAAGGCCGCGTCCTTGCGCACGATCTTCTTGCGCGCCAGCCAGGTCATGCGCTCGGCGCGCGACAAGCGCCCCCATTGCTCGGGCAAGGTCAGCCCCGGCATCTCGGCGACGAAGTCGTCGACCAACTCATAGCCGCCCAGCGCGTTGCGGATGTAATCGACGCCGATGAAATCGACGTTCGGGTCGTCCGCGAACGGCTTGAGCAACCCGACCACGTCGTCCAAGCGACGCGGCTCGCGGATGGAGACCGCGCGCGTGACGACCGGCGCGGCGTTCTTGATCTCCAGCCCGTACTCGTAGCCCGGAATCTTCGTCGTATTCGACATGGTCAGAGAGTACATCGCGTATACGCCGAACTTCAGCCCGCGCGCGCGGCACTCCTTGGCCACCTCGTGGAGCGTCTCGAGATTCGTCTCGACCCACACCTGCCCCTCCCTCGGACCCGGCGTCTGCCCTCCCAACACCCAGAACGCATCCGCGCCGATCCACTGCGCCCAGTCCAGCATCCCACGCCAGTCCTTGACCGTCCCGTCCGGTCCGGTCACCCGCATCGCCGCCAGCGGCGCCACGCTCTCCAAAGTGAGGGCCACGAAGCCGGGCGGCAGAGGCGCCGGCGCGCGCCGCCCCACGCGAAACGACGCGACGCGCAGGCGGTCGGCCAAATCCTCGCGCCCGAGAAGAACCGGGACGTAATCTCCGGCCGGCGCGTTCCACGGCACCGGCCAGCGCGCGGTCCATAAGCCTGGCCCCGCGCGCGCCAAGGTCACCTCGCGGATGCCCGCGACGGTCGTCACCTCCGCGCCGTCCCGACGCACGACGACGCGGGGGGGCGCCCGCGCGAACTCGGCGTCCAGAACGCGGTCGCGCGCGGACAGGCGTATGTCGACGAGGTCGTAGTGGAGGTAGTCCGCGCGCCCGGCCGCCAGCCGGACGACGCGCATGCTTTCGTTCCACCTCCGCCAAACGACGAAGACGGCCGCGAAGAACGCGAGGACCGCTAAGAAGAACGCGCGGCCGCGGCGGGAGTCTAGCATCGGACCGACATTATACGACACCGGCGCAACCGGCGCGACGATGCCTGCGCGGCCGGGCCTTTTTTGATAGACTGCCGCTTATAGCCGCACGACCATACGCAAGCGGAGGACGGCAAGACATGGTGACCGGACTGGTGCTGGTGCGTCTGATGGCAGGCAAAGAGAAGACCGCGCTGTCGCGGATCAAGGAGGTCAAAGGCGTCTCCCACGTCACCGCCGTTTTCGGCCGCTGGGATCTCGTGCTGGACATCGAGACCGAGGACGTGATCACCCTGTCGAACGTCGTCGTGCGCGACATCCGCGCCACCCCAGGCGTGCTCTCGACCGAGAGCCTCGTGACGACCTCGATCTAAGGTGCGCGGGCCCGTCCTCGCCGTCCGCGGCCTGCGGACGCATTTCATGATGCCGGAGAGAACCGTCAAGGCCGTCGACGGCATCACTTATGAGTTGTACCCGGGCAAAACTCTGGCCGTCGTCGGCGAGTCCGGATCGGGCAAGAGCGTTCACGCGCTGTCCATCCTGAAGCTGCTGCCGATGCCGCCGGCGGAGATCGTTTCCGGACAGGTCCTTTTCCGCGGCGAGGACCTGCTCACGATGCCGGCCGAGCGGCTGCGCCAAGTCCGCGGCGACCGCATCGCGATGATCTTCCAGGAGCCGATGACCAGCTTGAACCCGGTGCTCACCATCGGCGAGCAGATCGCGGAAACCGTCGTCCTTCACCAGAAAAAGTCGAAGGCGAACGCCTGGGAGAAGGCGGTCGGGCTGCTCGCGAAGGTCGGCATCCCGCATCCCGAAGAGCGCGCGCGAGACTATCCGCACCAGTTCTCCGGCGGCATGCGCCAACGCGCGATGATCGCCATCGCGCTGTCGTGCGAGCCCGATGTGCTGATCGCCGACGAACCGACGACCGCCCTGGACGTCACTATCCAGGCGCAGATACTGGAACTGATGAAGGAACTCCAGCGCGAATACCGCATGGCGATCGTCCTGATCACGCACAACATCGGGGTGGTCGCGGAGATGGCCGACGACGTGGTGGTCATGTACGCCGGACGCGCGGTCGAGCAGGCGCCCGTCGACGCCCTGTTTAAGGACCCCAAACATCCGTACACGAAAGGCTTGCTCGAATCCGTCCCGTCGATCTACAAACGCAAGGAACGGCTGGAAGCCATCAAAGGCCAGCCCCCGGACCTCACCGGCGGCTTCGCGGGCTGTCCGTTCGCCCCGAGGTGCGCCGTCGCGCTGGAACGCTGCGCCGGCGACGACCCTCCCCAGTTCCACTTGGAAGGGGGACGCATGTCGAACTGCTGGCGGGAGGAGCGATGAGCGCCTCGCCCCCCATCTTGGAAGTCCGGAACCTTAAGAAGCACTTCTCCTCGCGCAAGAGCATGTTCGGCGGGGAAGCCACGGTCAAGGCCGTGGACGGCGTCTCGCTGTCCGTGATGCCGCGGGAAAGCGTCGCCGTCGTCGGCGAGTCCGGTTGCGGCAAGACCACCCTGGGGAAACTGGTGCTGGCGCTGGAAAAACCCACCGAAGGCCAGGTCTTCTTCGACGGCCGGGACATGGCGGGCATGACCGCAGGCGCCGTGCGCAAGTTGCGCACCGACATGCAGGTCATCTTCCAAGACCCCTACTCCAGCCTGGATCCGCGCATGTCCGTGGAAGCCGTCATCACCGAACCCTGGATCATCCACGGCATGCACAAGGATCCCGCGACGCGCGCGCGGAAGCTGGCCAAGCTGCTCGACGATTGCGGCATCGCCAAGACCCACCTGGCGCGCCGCCCGCACGAGTTCTCCGGCGGCCAGCGCCAGCGCGTCGGCATCGCGCGCGCTCTGGCTTTGGACCCTCGGCTGGTGGTCGCCGACGAGCCGGTCTCCGCCCTGGACGTCTCCATCCAGGCGCAGATCCTGAACCTGCTCAAGGATCTGCAAAAGGAGCGCGCGCTCGCCTACCTGTTCATCTCCCACGACTTCTCCGTCGTGCGCCACCTGTGCGCGCGCGTCGCCGTCATGTACCTGGGCCGCATCGTCGAAACCGCCGACTGCGAGAGCCTGTTCAACGACCCGCAGCATCCCTACACCGAGGCCCTGCTCTCGGCCGTGCCGGTGCCCGATCCGTCCGTTGAGAAGCGCCGAAAGCGCATCCTCCTCTGCGGCGACGTCCCCAGCCCGCTCAAGCCGCCGTCCGGCTGCCGTTTCCACCCGCGTTGCCGCTACATGAAGGAATCCTGCCGCCTCGACGATCCCGCGCCGACGCAGGCGCGACCGGGGCACTTCGCCGCCTGTCCCATCCTGCCGTTCAAAGAGAAACGCAGCGACGCCGCGCTCGTCGCGCTCTGACGCCAAAGCCTGGAGAACTTCTATGACCACCGATGACACCGCGGAAACCCACAGACCCTACGTCTCCGATGAGACCGAAATGAAGGAGTACACCTGGTCGGCGGTGATCATGGGCGCCCTTCTGGGCATCATCTTCGGGGCCTCCTCCCTTTACCTCGTATTGAAGGTCGGCATGACGGTGTCCGCGTCGATCCCGATTTCCGTACTGTCGATCACCTTGTTCCGCCTCTTTTCCAATCTCACCGGAACGCGCCGCTCGACCATCCTCGAGAACAATATCGTCCAAACCGTCGGCTCGGCCGGCGAGTCCATCGCTTTCGGCGTCGGCGTCACCATGCCGGCGTTGATGATCCTGGGCTACGAAATGGACGCCGCCCGAGTGCTCGTCGTCGCGTCGTTGGGCGGACTGCTGGGCGTGCTGATGATGATCCCGCTGCGCCGCGCCTTCATCGTCAAGCAGCACGGCAAGCTTTCCTACCCGGAGGGCACCGCGTGCGCGGACGTCCTCATCGTCGGCGAGCAGGGCGGCTCCAGCGCCAAGACCGTATTCACCGGTTTCGGCGTCGCCGCCGTCTACAAAGTCCTGATGAACGGCCTGAAGCTGTGGAACGACACGCCCCAGCGCGCGCTCGGCTTCTTCAAGGGCGCCGCCGTCAGCGGCGAGGTCGCCCCGGAACTGGTCGGCGTGGGATATATCATCGGGACGAGGATTTCCTGCGTGATGGTCGCCGGCGGCGTGCTGGCTTCCTGGGTGCTGATCCCGGCGATCAAACTGTTCGGCGACGGCCTGACGACCCCGTTGTTCCCGGCCGCGAAGCTGATCCGCGACATGACTCCCGCGGAAGTCTGGAAGTCCTACATCCTCTACATCGGCGCGGGCGCCGTCGCGGCGGGAGGCATCATCTCCCTGCTCCAGGCGTTGCCGACCATCGCCGTCTCGCTTAAAGCCGGCCTGGCCGATATCCTGGCCGGAAGGAACGCGAAAACCTCCAAATCGGCGCCGCGCACCGAGCGCGACCTGCCCAACTGGGTGGTCGTCGTCGGCAGCGGCGCGCTGGTTGTCGCGATCGCCGCGACACCCACTCTGGGTCTGGGCTTCGGGTTCAAGGGAATGATCGGCGCCCTGCTCATAGTCCTGTTCGGTTTCCTATTCGTGACCGTCTCATCGCGCCTCACCGGAGAGATCGGCTCCTCCTCCAACCCCATCTCGGGCATGACGGTCGCCACGCTGCTGCTGACCTGTCTCATCTTCGTGCTGATGAGCAAGCTCGACCCGACGGGCGGCTGGGTCGGCAAAAACGCGCGGCTCACCGCGCTGTCCATCGCCGCCGTCGTCTGCATCGCCGCCTCGAACGGCGGCACGACCTCGCAGGACCTGAAGACGGGCTACCTGCTTGGCGCGACGCCGCGCTACCAGCAGTTGGGCCTGTTGGTGGGCGCGCTGAGTTCGGCGCTGGTCATCGGCCTGACTCTCATCCTCCTCAACGACGCCAGCACCGTCTACGCCAAGCGCGACTTTCCGTCGATCCGCGCGCCCGTGGCCGAACTCACGAAGAGCGAGCCTCTCAAGGGCCCCGACGCCGCGTTCGATTCCGCCCGCTACAAAATCTGGAATGTGGGAGAGGGGGACGTGCCCGGGTTGCCCCAAGGCAAGTATCTCGTCGACGACGCCGGTTCCGTCAAGTATCTGGCGGACCCGGGCATCAACGGAGTCGAGAGCAGACGGCTGGACGGCAGCACGGCGCTCAAGTACAACGCGCCGAAGGCCCGCCTGATGTCGCTCATCATCGACGGCATCCTCACCAACAAGCTCCCATGGGGGCTGGTCCTGCTGGGCGTCGGCATCGCGCTGGTGCTGGAATTGTGCCGGGTCCCATCTTTGCCTTTCGCCGTCGGCGTCTATCTGCCGCTGTCCTCGTCGACGCCCATCTTCGTGGGCGGGCTGTTGCGTTGGATCGCCGACGCCTGGACGAAGAAGAAGGAGTCCGATATGAGCCCCGGCATCCTGTTCTCGTCAGGCTACATCGCGGGCGGAGCCATCGCCGGCATCGTCGTGGCCCTGCTGACGTTGAACCCGGCGCTCTCCAAGGGCCTGGACCTCAGCGAGAAGTTCGCAGGCGCCGCGCGCAGCGACTGGACCTCGATCGTCGCCTTCGCCGGGCTGGCTTCGCTCCTCCTGCTCGTCGGCGGGGGAAAATGGCTGACCGACAAGGAGAAAGCCCATCATTAAACTATTGCTCGCCGCCGCTCTCACGACGACATCCGCGCGGGCGCAGCCGAGCGTCGCGACGCCGACGCTGAACTACGCCATCGTCTCCGACATCGACAGCCTGGACCCGCAGTGGGCGTACGACGCCGCCTCGCTGTTCGTCATCGAGCAGGCCTACGACGGGCTGGTGGACTTCGAGGGAGCCTCGCTCGACGCCGTCGTCCCGCGGCTGGCCTCCGTGGTGCCGACCCTCCAGAACGGCTTCCTGTCGAAAGACGGCAAGACCTACGCGTTCCCGCTGCGCGGCGGCGTGAAGTTCCACGACGGGACCGAGATGACCGCCGCGGACGTGAAGTACTCCCTGATGCGCCTGATGCTGACGACCGGCGACGGCGGCCCATCCCAGCTCCTGCTGGGCCCGCTCACCGGCCGGCGCAGCGTGCGGGGGCCCGACGGCAGGCCCGACCCGGAAATATTCGAGATCGCCGATAAGGCGATCTCCGTCGAAGGCGGCGCCGTCGTCCTGCGCCTGCCCAAGCCGTTCGCGCCCATGCTCGCGGTCCTGGCGGCGACCTCGTACGTGGTCTCCAGATCCTTCGTCGCCGCGCACGGCGGCTGGGACGGCGCCAAGGAGACGTGGATCGCGCATTGGAACCCGTCCCGCGGCAAGTCCGCGCTGTTTGAGCGGGAGAACGGCACCGGCCCGTTCAAGCTGACGCGCTGGGACCGCGCGCGCAAGACTCTCGCGTTCGCGCGCAACGACGCCTACTGGCGTTCGCCCGGCTCGCTGGCCGGACTGAACGTCGTCACCATCGAAGACCCGAAGACGCGGCGTCAGGCGCTTGAGCGCGGAGAGATCGACGTCGCGCAAGTCGGAGCGCGCGCCCTACCCTATTTCCAGGCCGTGCCGGGAACTTTGGTGGAGGCCGACATGCCGCTCCTCCAGTCGGACGCGATCTTCTTCAACCAGAAGATCTCTCCCCGCGACAACCCGTGGCTGGGCTCCGGGAGCCTCGACGGTCAGGGGATCCCTCCCGACTTCTTCGCCAACGCGGACGTGCGCCGCGGATTCGCGTCGGCGTTCGACGTCGACGCCTACATCCGCGACGGCTTCCACGGCTCGGCCGTGCGCGCGCGCGGCCCCTTCCCGCCGGGAACGCTCTCGGGGCGCCTGCCCGCGCCTCAGGCGCGTCCGTTCTCGCCGGCCGAGGCGGAACGCTTACTGCGCGCGGCATACGACGGACGCGTCTGGGCGAACGGCTTCCTCCTGCCGGCGGCCTACCCGGAGGGCGACTCCGAGCGGCGCATCGCCTGTCTCACGCTGAAGAACGGCCTGGAGAAGGTCAACGCGAAGTTCCGCGTGGACTGCCGCGGCCTGGCGCAGTCGCGCCTGATCTCCGAGTTGTCCGCCCGCCGTCTTTCCGCGTTCGTCTATAGCTGGGGTCTCGATTACCCCGATCCGCACAGCGCCGTCGAGCCCCTCATCGCGTCCTCGGGCTACTTCGGCCGGGCGCTGGGCATATCGATGCCGCGCGCCGACGCGATGATCGAGCAGGCCGCATCCGAGACCGACCCGGCCAAGCGCAAGGCGTTGTACCTGGACCTGGAGGCGCTGATCTCTTACGAAGTCCCCATGCTCTTCACCGTCCAGATGACCGGCGCCATCGCGCGACGCGCCAACGTCCAGAACTGGACTCATTCGCCGATCCAGCCCTACGGGAATCTCTACGAAGTCACCAAACTCCGATGAAGAGGCGTGCTAGAATGACGCCCATGCTGAGAACCCTCCTGGCGGCGTCCCTCATCGCAGGGACGTTGCCTGTCGCAGCGCCCGCCGCGACCGTCAAGAACCCCGACACCTACACCTATCTGACCATCTCCGACTCGGACACCATGGACCCGGCCTGGGCCTACGACACTTCAAGCGACGGCATCATTCTCAATGTGTACGAGCCGCTGTTCATGTTCGAGAAGTCCTCGACTGAGAAGCTGGCGCCGATCCTCGCCGAGAAGGTCCCGTCGCGGCAGAACGGACTCATCTCCGCGGACGGCCGGACCTACGTCATCCCGATCCGCAAGGGCGTGAAATTCCACGACGGAACCCCGATGACGCCGGAGGATGTGCGCTTCTCCCTGCTGCGCTTCATGCTGATGGACCGCGCCGCGGGCCCGTCATCCCTGCTGCTGGAGCCGTTGGTCGGCTACAGCGCGACGCGCGACGAGCGCGGCAAGCTCAAGCCGCGCGTGTGGGAGGACGTCAACCGCGCCGTGAGCTTGAGAGGCGACAATCTGATCCTGCGCCTGCCGCGCCCCTACGCGCCGTTGCTGACCGTCCTGGCCACGTGGTCGCCCGTCGTTTCGAAAGCCTGGGCGACGAAGAACGGGGACTGGGACGGCTCCGAGGCGACTTGGACGAGAATAAACGACGTGGCCAAAGAAGCGACGCCCTTCTTCGAGCGCGCCAACGGCACCGGCCCCTTCAAGCTGGAGCGCTGGGACCGCAAGACTAAGGAGTTCCTCCTCACGCGCAACGACCGGTACTGGCGCGCGCCCGCGAGAATCAAAAACGTGTTCATCAAGGGCGTCAACGAGTTCGGCACCCGCAAGCTGATGCTGGAGGCGGGAGACGCGGACGCGATCACCGCCGACCGCCCCATGCTCTCGCAGCTCCGGGGCATCTCCGGAGTCAAGATCATCGACGACCTGCCGACCATGGAGATGAACCCCATCGTCTTCTTCACATTCCACATAAGTACGGCGGCCAACGCGTTCATGGGCTCCGGCAAGCTGGACGGCAACGGCATCCCTCCCGACTTCTTCGCCGACAAGGAGGTC
The DNA here is from genome assembly GCA_903874575.1 of uncultured Elusimicrobia bacterium. Taxonomy (GTDB): domain Bacteria; phylum Elusimicrobiota; class Elusimicrobia; order UBA1565; family UBA9628; genus GWA2-66-18. Next base: position 29 of record CAIQSZ010000436.1, on the reverse strand, counting down.
CGCAAGGCCTTCGCGTACGCGTTCGACTA
>CAIQSZ010000435.1 GCA_903874575.1 uncultured Elusimicrobia bacterium | reverse complement strand
CTTAAGTCCACCGCAGGGAATTCCGGAGCCAAAATCATTGCCTACTGCCTGATGCCGAACCATTTTCATACGGCCATCAAGGTCGGAAATATTCCCCTTTCTCAGATCATGCAACGAATACTCACAAGCCACGCGGTCTCGTTCAACCTACGTCATGATCGCACGGGGCACCTATTCCAAGCACGTTATAAATCCGTCCTCTGCACCAATGATGAATACCTGACAGTTTTAATCAGATATATCCACAGTAATCCAGTCCGAGCCAATCTTGTCGGTCGAATCGACGCATGGCGGTGGTCCAGTTACCGAGAATACGATCAAATCGGAAGAAACGGACTGGTGGAGATTTCCGAAGACCTTCCGCCGCTCGACGTCCCGGCCATGACGGATTTCGAACCCTGGCCTAAAAACGAGGGATGCTCAAAAAAGCTCATAAGGTCCGATTCGACCAATCGCCCGAACTTGAATGATATCGGCAATTCCGTCTCGGATGGGATTCCTATCGCACTGCTGCGTTCGTCATCACGGAGAAGGCAGATCACTTGTATCAAGCGCCGATTTGTCCAAAAGTCCGTGCGATACGGCTACACGCTGACCGAGATTTCCGGCTGGCTGGGAATCACCGTGAACGCTTCCAAACATTACCTGCTAGCCAATAACTGCAAACCTGCAAGCCTGACCCCTCCTCTCTAGAAATCTCGGGTCGGCCTGGAGAGGTAGTAGGACTTCACGAAGCGCATCCAGACGGGAGCGGAGACGGCGCCGCCGGCTTTGCCGGGGGACATAGGAACGCCGTCATCGTGTCCCAGCCAGACCGAGGCGGCCAGATCGGGCGTGACGCCGCTGAACCATGCGTCGCGGTACTCGTTGGTGGTGCCGGACTTACCGGCGGCGGGGATGCTGAAGCCGAGCCGCTTGGCCTGAGCGCCGGCCGAACCCTCGGGGCCGAGAACGCCCTTCATGACTTCGATCATCGTCTTACAGGTCTCGGCTCTGAAGACGACGGGGCCGGGATCCTTGGGCGCCATGCCCGCGATGAGTTCCTTGCCGTCGCGATCCTCGACGCCGCGCAGCCACCACGCGCGCACGGCACGGCCGCCGTTGGCGAAAACCGCGTAAGCTTGAGCCATTTGCACGGGCGACAGGTCCGCCGTGCCCAGCGCCAAAGTGAGATTACGCGGGAAGCGGTCCAGGGGGACTCCGGTCGCCAGCGACAACGCCGAGCGGACCGCGTCGATGTCGATGTCGCGCAGAAGTTTGATGGCGACCGAGTTCAAGGATTTCCAGAGCGCGAAGTCCAGGCGAACCTCGCCGAAATATTTGTTGCCGTAGTTATGCGGCGACCAGCGCTTGCCGCCTGCGAGAGGGAAAGCGATGGGCGAGTCCGGATACTTGTCGTCGGGCTTGGCCTTGCCGCTCTCGAATGCGACGGCGTAGACAAAGGGCTTCACCGACGAGCCCATAAGTCGGCGTCCGTCCATGGCGCGATCCAACTGGTTCTGGAACGAGAATCCGGAGCCCCCGACCAAGGCCAGCAGCGCGCCGTCCTGCGGACGCAGAGCGGCCAGCGCGCCCTCAACCGGTCCGCGCAACCCGGCGGGTTCGCCGTCTTCGTCGGGCTTCGCGTTCGGATCGTTCTCCTTGGAAAGACGGTCGGCCAACGCGTCCTGCGCCGCCTTCTGCGCGTCCAAATCGAAGGTGGTGCGGATGACCAGTCCGCTCTTGAGCAGGCGTTCCTTGGTCATGCTCTTGAGCATCTGCCGCCGCACGAACTCGACGACGTAAGGGGCCTCATTGACGCGCGTGCGCCAGAAAGAGACCTCGTGATTGCGCAGGCGCCCCTCGAACGAGGTCCAGAAATCGGACTCTATGCGGTCGACCGCGGAATCCGGCACGAATCCATTCTTAGCCATGCGCTTGAGCACCGTGCGCAGGCGCGCCTTCGCCAGGTCCGGATGGTCGAGCGGCGAGTACTTGTTCGGATTCGGAATGACGCCGACCAGCATCGCGGCCTCGCCGACCTCAAGCGCCGAGGCGGGCTTGGCGAAATAGTAGCGCGAGGCGGACTCCACCCCGAAGCACCCGTGGCCGAAGTAGGCCAGATTGAAGTACATCAGCAGAATCTGGTCCTTGGTGAACTTCTCTTCCAGCTTGCGCGCGCAGAAGAATTCGAAGATTTTGCGCCCCAGAGTCTTCTTGCGCGTCGTGAACATCTGCTTGGCCAACTGCTGGGTGAGAGTGCTTCCGCCCTGGCGGCGGCGAACGTGGAACGCGGAGACCGCGATGGCGCGGCCGGTCGCCTTCCAGTCGACCCCGTGATGGCCGTAGAAGTGCGCGTCCTCGCTGGCCACGATCGCCTTCTTGAGGTAGGCCGGCAGATCGTCCGGAGAGCGCACGTATTGGCCCTTTTCTACCAGGAACTCCGCGATCAAGCGGTCCTTCGCGTCCAGGATGCGCGTAGGCGAAGCGGAAACCGCGAGCTTCGAGGCCATGTAAGGAACCTCGAACACCTCGTCGTAATCCAGCAGGTACTCTTCGCGCCCGGGGACCGTAAGATCGAGGTAGTAACGGTCCATCTGCTGGAGGATATGGCTCTCGGACGAGTGAAAGCGCCACCAACCGGAGACGATCAAAACGCAGGCGGCCGCCCCCGCCAGCAGGACGCCGGCAAGCGCCGCCAAACCCAGGAACGCCGCGGTCGCGAAACCGGAACGCCTCATGCGGGGATGATACCAAAGCCCCCGCCGCCTTAATGGAGCCGGCGGACCGGAACTTTCCGGGCTCCGTCGCCGTAAGACGTCATGGGAACTTGGAAGGACGCCCTCCTGCACCTACTCCTGCCCCGCGCATGCGTCGCCTGCCGCGGCGATCTGCCGTTCGGCGACGACGGACCGCTGTGCGGCCCATGCGCCGAAGCGCTGCCGCCGCCCCCGGAACCGGCGTGCGCGCGCTGCGCCGCCGCCCTCGGCGCGCGCCGCGATTTCTGCGGAGCCTGCGCGGGCCGGCTGTTCGCCTGTCGGCTGATTCGCGCGCGGGCCGCCCACCGCGGGCCCGCGGCCTCCTTGGTTCATGCGTTCAAGTTCCGCGGCCTGCCGTCGGCCGCCCGGGAAGCCGGACGGCTGATGGCGCAAGACCTGCCGCGCCTCCCGGAACTGTCCGGGTTCGACGCGCTGGTGCCCGTGCCGCTCCACCCCGGGCGACGGCGGGAGCGCGGCTACAATCAGGCCGAACTGCTGGCGCGCGAGGTGGGCGCGACAAGCGGACTTCCCGTCTTGGACCTGTTGCGGCGCCCGCGCCACGCCGCGCCGTCCTGGCGGCTGGACCGCGGCCGACGCCGCGCCGAACTGGCCGGCGCCTACGCGGCGAAAGAGGAAGCCGCCGAAGCCTCGGAGGGCAAGAGACTCCTGCTGATCGACGACGTATGCGCGACCGCCACGACGCTCGAGGAATGCGCGCTGGCGCTGCGCCGATGCGGAGCCGCCGACGCCGCCGGCTTCGTGTTCGCCCGCGCGGGCCGCTTCAGCTGAAGTCGAGCAAGTTCTTCCACCACGGCCGGACCCCGTCCGCGGGCGGCTTCGTGCGCACCTCGCTGACTTCGACCGACTGCGCGCTGTGGATCGGGAGCGTGAAGATGAAGGTGGCGCCCGAGCCCGAGTCGCCCTCGATCCACATCCGCCCCTTCTGGAGATGGACCAGCGCTTTCGAGATCGACAGTCCCAAGCCCGTTCCGCCGATGTGCGCCACCCCTGAAACAATCTGCGCGAATTTTTCGAAAACGCG
>CAIQSZ010000434.1 GCA_903874575.1 uncultured Elusimicrobia bacterium | reverse complement strand
CTTCGACATCTTCTTCGCGCCGTCCAGGCCCACGAGAAGGGGGACGGTGAGCGCGACCTGGGCCTCCTGCCCCGCGTCGACCTGCATCCTGCGGCCCATCAGCAGATTCGTCAATTGGTCGTTGCCGCCCAGCTCGACGTCCGACTTCACGGCGACGGAGTCGAAGCCCTGCAGGATGGGGTACATGATCTCCAGCAGGGTCAGCGGCGAGTTCTCGGCGACGCGCTTCCTAAAATCCTCGCGCGCCAGGATCTGCTGGACGGTGTGGCGCTTCAGGATGCCCAGCAGGCCGTCGCGCATCATGGGCTGCAGCCACTCGGAGTTGAAACGCAGTTCGGTCCTGGATTCGTCCAGGATCTTGAACGCCTGCTCCTGGTAGGTCTTCGCGTTGGCGGCCACGGCCTCGGCCGTCAGCGTGGGGCGGGTCGCGTCGCGGCCCGACGGGTCGCCGACCTGGGCGGTGAAGTCGCCGATGATCAGCACGGCGGTGTGCCCGAGATCCTGGAACTGGCGCAGCTTCGTCAGAACGACGGAGTGACCGAGATGGAGGTCGGACGAAGTCGGGTCCACGCCGAGCTTGATCCGGAGGGTCCGGCCGGAAGAGAGCTTCTTAGCCAGCTCCGCTTCGCTGACGAGCGAGACCGAGCCGCGCTTGAGTCGGGCGATCTGGGCCGGGATGTCCACGCTACGTTCTATTCTACCAAGCCGGGAGCCCCGCGTCCACCCGCCCCCGACGTCAGAACATGTCGTAAGGATCGACGTCCAACGACAGGCGCACGCCGGAAGGCTGGGGCTTGGCGCGGACGGCGGCCAGCATGGCCTCGACGCGCTCGGGCGCCAGCTTGATCAGGAGGTGATGCCGAAACTTTCCGCGCACCTCGCGCAGGAGCGCGGGCGCCGGGCCCGAGACCTCGGCCTCCAGGCCCAAGGCCTCGACCAGACGCGCGGCCAGCGCCTTCGCGGCCTCGATCACGCGCGGCTCGTCCTTGCCCGCCAGGACCGCGCGGACCAGGGAGTGGGAGGGGGGATAGCGCAGTTCGCGGCGCGCCTCCAGCTCGACGTCGGCCCACGCGGCGTAGTCGCCGGAGGCGGCGCCGCGTATGGCCTCGTGGTCGGGGGAAAGAGTCTGCAGGACGACCTCGCCGGGCTTATCGGCGCGGCCGGAGCGGCCGGCGACCTGGGCGAGCATCTGCATGGTGCGCTCGGCCGCGCGGAAGTCCGGCATATGGAGCATGGTGTCGGCGTCGACGACGCCGACGAGCGTCACATCCGGGAAGTGGAAGCTCTTGGCGACCAGTTTGGTGCCCACCAACACGTCGGCCTGGCGCGCGCGGAAGCGGTCGTAGACGCTCCGCTCGGCCTTATGCTCCTTCGAGACCGTGTCGCGGTCCATGCGCAGGACGCGCGCGCCGGGAAGGCGGCGCTTGACCTCGGCCGCGACCTTCTGGGTGCCCACGCCGGACACGCGCACGGACGCCTCGCCGCACTTGCCGCAGCGTTCCGGAGGCGGCCAGTTCTTGCCGCAATGGTGGCAGACCAGCGTCCAGGACGGACGCCCGTCGGCT
>CAIQSZ010000433.1 GCA_903874575.1 uncultured Elusimicrobia bacterium | reverse complement strand
GCCGCCGCGCGCTCTCCTCTTCACCGTCTCGCCGCGGGACACGAAGGAAGCCCTGTTGCTGTGGGGGGCCTACGCGGCCCTGCTTTGGAGCGTGCCGCGCGTCGTGACGGACGCCGCCGCCGCGCGCCGCTTCGCGTGGGCCGTCCTGATCTCGGGTGCGCTGGTCGCGGGGATCGGCTTGATCCAACTGGCCGCGGGCAGCCGGGAGCTCTACGGCCTGCGCTACACCGACGCGCAGTCCAGTTCCTTCGGCCCCTATTACAACCGCGACCACGCCGCGTCGCTCATGGCCGTGTCCTTGTGCGTCGGCCTGGGCATCCTGCGCGGGCGCGTGCGTCTGCTCGGGCGCGAAAAACTGGACGTCCTGCCGGAGTCCTTCGTCCGGGACCAGGCCCTATTGGGAGGCGTGCTGGCGCTGGTCGCGCTGGGGCTGGCGCTGTCCGGCTCGCGCGGCGCGCTGCTGGCTTTGGCCGCCACGGCGGGCGCGACGCTTTTTTTCTTCACGGGCTTCGTCGACCAGGCCGACCGGCGGCGGCGGATACTGGCGTTCATCGTCGCGGCGGGCGCGCTGGCGCTGGGCCTGTTCTACGCGGCCGCCGCCTGGCAGGTGAAAGCCGTCGGAACGTTCGAGGCTTCCGTCGCCTACCGGCTCTCCATGTACGCCTCCTCCCTCAAGATGTCGCGCCTGTCGCCGCTCTTCGGCTGGGGACTGGGCGCGCCTTTCAGGGCCTTCGCGCTTTTCCAAGACCCGATGGTGGAGGGCGTCGTCGAGCACGTCCATAGCGACTGGCTGGAGCTCCTCCTGGAGTGCGGCTTGGTCGGGCTGGCGGCGTTCGCGGCGGGTCTGTTCCTGGCGTGGCGGGAGGCCCTGCGGACGTGGTGGAGCGCGGAATCGGCCGAGATGCGGGCGCTCATCGGCGGCGTTTTCGCGGCCACGTTCCTGTTCGCCTGCCATCAACTGGTCGATTTCACCTTCCACGTTCCCGCCAACGCGGCCGTCTTCTTCGCTTTGCTGGCCTGGCTGTCGTGCTCCGGGGCCTGGGCCGACAAGGCGCGCCTGCACCGCGGCGCGGCGCCCGGGCGCTGGCGCTTCGCCGGCGCGGCGGCCTTGGCCGTCCCGCTTCTGCTCAGCGCCCGCCCCGTGGTCGGCTCGTATTACGAAAGCCAGGCCCTCTCGTCTCTCTCCACCGGGCGCGTCGCCCTCCTTTCCCAGGCGGCGCGCTGGGACCCTCGGCCGGAGTATTATTTCGAGATGGGCCTGCACGAGTACAACCTGGCCCGGTCCAACGCCGCCGCGCGCGCGGTCCTGCTGGATTCGTCCCTGCGCCACGCCCAGGCCGCCCTGGACCTGGAGCCGCTCAACCCTAGATTCCTGGTCCTGCAGGGCGCGGCCCTCTGGGAGCGCGGCCGCCGCGCCGAAGCCGACGTCGCCTTCGAGCGCGCCCGGCGCTTCCGTTTCGATCACATCATTCCCAACCGCAAGCCGAGCGAAAACGAGATAAGGGCGGACGAGCTCGCGGCGCTCAAGAGCCTCAATCTTCTGCCGGACCAGTTGGATAGCGGTAAATGAACAGACTTTCCCACGTCCTGATCGCAGTGGGCCTGGCGGTCTCGCTGATTCTGCCGATAGCGGCCTTTCCCTCCGACTGGGCCGGGTGGGTTCTGCTGTATCTGACCTTCGCCCTCGTTCCGGCGCTTATTTCGTTTAGGCGCCGCCGTTCGGAGACATTGGCGATTTGGTTCACCTTGAGCGCTCATCACGCGGTGTCGATTACGAACGCCTATATCATGCCGGACTCTGGATTGGTGGCCAACGACTCACACGCTTTCCACAACGCGGCGCAATTGGCGGCCTCCGCGGGTAGCTACCACTTCAGTGCAGGTAGTGCATTTTACGGCGACATCCTGGGCTTGGCTTATGCCGTGGGTGGGAGTTCCCTCTTTTTCGGTCAGGAGACGTCCGTGGTCGCCTACGTGCTGTCGTGCGTTGTTCTCCTCAAGCTGATGGACCTGCTTGAAATCTCCAAGGCGCGCACCGCGGTCATTTTGGTCTACGGTCTGATGCCGGCGGCTTTGCTTTACCGAGCCCAAACGCTCCGGGAGGCCTGGCAGATACTTTTCTTCATGTCGTGCGTTTACGGGTTGTTGCGCTTCCGCCTCCAAAACTTGATAGGGGGCCTGGCTCAGGCCGTGGTCAGCGCGCTTTTCCTGGGACTTCTCCACAACGGCCTGGTGATGTACGCGGCCTTCCTTCTTTTTTGTGGACTCTTGTATCGTTTTGGAAACTCCAAGGGGTTGTCACTCCGGAAAATGGCCGCCATGGCCGTGTCCATCCTGATGGTGGGGACTCTTGCCGTCGCTATGGCGATGAAGAAACTGCCGCAGACCGCCGCAGTCGACGCACTTTCCGACGGCGAGGCGCTCACCTATGCCCAGAACTATAGAAAGCACAGCAAGGTGGACGCGCGCGCGGCCTACGGCATCGCGCTGGAAACCAGCTCTCCGATAGCGTTGGTCCAGAGCTCCTCCTTGTTGTTCGTGTATTTCATGCTGACGCCGTTCCCCTGGCAGATTTCCGCTTCGGTTGACGTCTACGGCGCCCTGGAATCCTACTTCCGTCTTTTGTTGATTTTCGCCTGCGTCTATTCGTGGCGGCGCTCCATGGGAATCCGGAGGCAGATGTCCCTGTTCATGCTCACGCTGTATCTGTCCATGTCGTTCATGTGGGGTTTGGGCACGGTCAATTGGGGCACAGCCATGAGACATCATGTGGTCGGCACCTGGATTATCGTACTGCTGGGGTTGCCGCCGTTGATCGCTTGGGTGAAGAAATCTTCCCGAGGCGAAAATCCATCGCCGGAGGAACTCGATTTATGACACGGTTACATCGGTTGCTTGTGGGGCTAGCGCTTCTACATGCCTCCGTGGCCCGGGGAGAGCCCCTGCGCGTGCCCGTCGCGGCGGGAGGGCGCGCTCTGCTTCCGGTGGTCGTCGCGGAGCATAGTTCCAAGAGGGTCCAAGACGCCGCCCGGACTTTGGCCGATTATCTAGGACGGATCGCGGACGCTCGTTTCGATGTGATATCGAGGACTGAAGTTAAGGGTATTTTCGTTGGTACCGTCCGAGACTTCCCGGGCTTGTGGCGCGGTCGCACTCCGGGTGACGAGAATACCGCCCAGCGTGAGAGATATCTTCTTTTCTCGGATTCGCGAGGTGTCTCAGTCATCGGAGCGAGCGACCTAGCCGTTGAGAACGGCATTTGGGATCTCTTATATCGCCTGGGTTATCGTCAATTCTTCCCTGGACCGACTTGGGAGGTGGTGCCCCACAACAAGAATTTGTCGGTCCAGGTTTTGGCCGACGAAACGCCTTCCTACATGTTGCGTTTCATCTGGAGTGGTTATGGTTTCTGGGACGGCAACAATAAGCCCTTCAACCAATGGCTCCAGCGCAATCGCATGCCGGGCGGATTTATTATGAATACAGGTCACAGCTACGAAGGGATTCTTTCGCGCAACCGCGCCACCTTCGAGGCTCATCCGGAATACCTCAGTCTGATCGCGGGCAAGCGGACCACGCATGGCCAGTTCTGCCTTTCCAACAAGGGTCTTCAGGCGTTGGTTGTGGCCGATGCCCTAAGGCATTTCAAGGACCATCCCGATGACGATTCTGTCTCAGTTGAGCCTAACGACGGAGAGGGATGGTGCGAGTGTCCGGCCTGCGCGTCCTTGGGAAGTATTAGTGACCGTGCGGTGGTTTTGGCGAATGCGGTTTCCTCAGCATTGGAGGCCTCGTTTCCGGGGAAATACGTCGCCATGTACGCCTATTCCACTCACTCGATGCCTCCGTCAATTCCCGTGGCCTCCAGGGTGCTTGTGAACGTTGCCACGGCTTTCTTGCGGAAAGGCGCCACGGTGGATGGATTGATGGAGGCTTGGCGCCGTCAAGGAGTCCGCCAAATCGGTATCAGGGAGTATTATAGCGTCATCGCCTGGGATCGCAACCTGCCCGGTGCTGCGCGCGGCGGAGATCTCAACTACCTCAAGGAGACCATTCCGCACTTCCATCAGATGGGCGCGCGCTTTCTCACGGCGGAGGCAGGGGACAATTGGGGGCCTAACGGATTAGGCTACTACGTGGCCAGTCGACTCATGTGGAATGTGGACGAAGCCCGGAATCTTGACGCCATCGTAGATGATTTTCTGGCGAAGGCTTTCGGCACTGCGCGGGC
>CAIQSZ010000432.1 GCA_903874575.1 uncultured Elusimicrobia bacterium | reverse complement strand
GGCCGCCTCCGCCCGGTCGAGCCAGCTCCCGGCGTCGTCGCGCGCGCGGCGCCGAACCCTCTCGCCGCCGCGAACATCGCCGAGATCTTCGTAGCCTTGAGCCAGCCGCCGCGTCCTCCCAGGATCCAGCCGCATGTCCTCGGCAAGCGCCAAGCTCTCCAAGGCCGCCTGTTTGCGCCCCAACCGGGCCGCCTCCGCGGCCAGATTCAGAAGAAGATCGGCGTCCCTCGGTCCGCTCAGATTCAGCCGCCGCAAAAGAGCGACCGCTCGCGCGCAGTCTCCGGCATTCCCGCCGATGCGGGCGGCGCGCCGTATCCGTTCCGGATCCAACGGGAAATTATTCTCCGCGAGTTCCAGCATGCCCAAAGCCGACGGCCGACGGCCGGAATTCGCCGCCTGCGCGGCCATGTCCAAGATCATGTCTTCGATCGCCGACCGGCTGCCTGGGTTCTCCTTTTCCGCGGACTTCAACTCCTTGAGCGCGGCCCGCAGATTTCCCGCCGCCAGATCCTCTTTCGCGGCGTCCATCCTCGTCTTCGCCAGGATCTCGCCCCGCGTCGCATTACGGAAAGGGGCGGCGCTCACGAAGGATTCGATGAACTCCCGGCGCCGCGCCGCCGGCCGGAAGGCGCCGGTGAAGAACGTGACGAGTTCCCGGCGCCGCGCCGCCGGCCAGAAGGCGACGGTGTCGGCGACGACCTGCGGCAGGGAGTTCTCGAGCGCGCCGGAGGAACGCGCGGCCTCGGACGCCGACGCCAGGGCGTCGATAGCCTCCGCGCGCCTTCCCTCAAGGACCAGGTAGATCGTCCACAGGACGTGAGCCCGCAGGTCGATAAGCGTACCGATGTCTCCGGGCCTTAAATTTTCCCAGATCCGCGCGCCCGGCCCGCCCTCCATGAGGAGCGCCCAAGCGTATCGTATCTCCCGGTCGTACTGCGGGTCCAATAGGAACGCACGCGCCAGGGCGTCCTCGGCCTCCTTCGCCCGCCCCACGCGCAGCAAGCCCATGCCGTACTCCGACCAGAGCCAGGGATCGCTCCTATCCCGGGCGAGTTCCCGCTCCCACGCTCCGCTTTCGGCGGCCCGGGCGGGATAGCTCCAAACGACTCCGAGCACGCGGGCCTGAGCCAGCAGCAGCAGCGCGAAAATCGAGCCGGCCGCCGCCGCGCAGGCCCTCTTCAAATTTTCCGAGGCCGGCGCCGTCCTCCATGAGAGCAGCCCGGACGCCAGCACGGCAAGAAGGGGCCAGGCCGGGACGAAATAGCTTTCCTGCACCGGCATAAGGCAATGCATCGCGAAGAAGTAGGCGGCCAGCAGCGCGAGTTGGCGGCAGTCCTCGCGCTTGCGCGCAAGCCAAATCGAGACTAGAGAGGCGAGGACGAGCGCGGGATGAAGGCTCGCGGCGTAGCGCAACCGCGCGAAGACCGCGGCCAGATAGCGCAGCGGGTGGCGAAGCGTCTCCGCGGCGGCCCACGCGAGCGCGCTTCGGCCCGCGGAGACGGCCGCCAGTTCCCTGGAATTGCCCAGACCCATCGTGCGCACGAAACCCAAGGCGCCCGTGACGACGTTGGCGTCCGCGCGGCCGTCCTCGAAGACGACGAAGCGGCCGTAAAGCCTCCAGTTCATCACGGCCCACGGAATCAGGAACAGGAACGGCGCCAGGCACGTCGCGCCCGCGTCCCATACCTGCGCCGCGCCGATCTTGCGGCGCCGCGACCATTCGTAGAGGACCAGCAGGAGCGGAAACAAGAAAAGCGGCGACAGCACGAGCAGGCTCGCCCCGATCGCCGCCCCCAGACAGACGCTCGCCGCCAAGGACGGCGCCTTCGCCCGGCGGACCAGGAAGTAGGCCGCGAGGAGAACGGTCGGGGTGTAAAGCCACCGCTCGCCGTCCCCGCCGCCGCGCGCCAGCAGGGCGTACAGCAGCGCGGCGGCCGCTCCGCAGAGGCCGGAGTAGAGGGTCGCGGCGAGCGCGAAAACCAGGGCCGCGCCCGCCAATAGAACCGCGAAACGGACGGCGGCGGAGGCCGAGGGCGTCAGGCGAAAGCAGAGATAGGCGTTCGGCACGGAATAAAACGGCATGGCCCGCGCGATCTCCGGCCGGGGCACGCCGTGAAGAAGGGCGTCGCCGCGCTCGACGTGCATGTCCGTTTCCTCGCGGCAATACGCGCCGCGGCCGTTCGCGAATAGGTCCTTCGCTCGGGACCGCAGGGAAGCGGCGGCGCAGGCGAGGAGCAGCGCGGCGACGATCGCTTCCCACGGCAGCGCGCGAAGTTTCAATCGCATCGCGCGCGCTATGCCGGTCCCGCCGCGGCGATCAAGACGGCCGCGGGCGATAATCCCGGACCGCGGCGGCCCACGCGCACGCGCGCCAGCCCCCGCCCCGCGGGACGGTCCAGGACGACGTTCAGAAAATCCTCGGTGACGCCCTCGCGGCCGCTCAACTCCGGCGCGACGACGCGCAGCGCTCCCGCGGCGCGGCGGGCGTGGACGTCCCGGC
>CAIQSZ010000431.1 GCA_903874575.1 uncultured Elusimicrobia bacterium | reverse complement strand
GCAGTTCCACCCGGAGTTCAAGAGCCGTCCGGAGGCCCCGCATCCGCTGTTCCGGGATTTCATCGCGGCGGCGGTGGAGCGTTCGCAGTCTAAGAGGAACCATGCGCACGCGTGAAGTCCGCGTCGGCAAAGCCGTGTTCGGAGGCGGTCGGCCCGCGGCCTTCATCGGAGGCCCGTGCGTCATCGAGTCCGAGGCGCTCCTGCGCAAGGTCGGGGCCGCGCTCAAGAAATCCTGCGCGGAGCTCAAGGTGGGCTTCGTGCTCAAGGCGTCCTACGACAAGGCCAATCGAACCTCCATGAAGTCCTACCGAGGGCCGGGGATGGAGGAGGGGCTGGCGACGCTGGCGAAGGTCGCCGGAGAACTGCACGTGGCCTGCGTGACCGACGTGCACGAGCCGTCGCACGCGGCGGTGGCGGCGCGTTACGTGGACATGCTCCAGATCCCCGCGTTTCTGTCCCGCCAGACCGACCTGCTCGTCGCGTGCGGCAAGACCGGCAAGGCCGTCAACGTCAAGAAGGGCCAGTTCCTATCGCCGTGGGACATGCGCCATGCCGTCGAGAAGCTCTACTCGACGGGCAACAAGAACATCTTGATCACGGAGCGCGGCGCCAGTTTCGGCTACGGCAACTTGGTCGTGGACATGCGCTCGTACGCGATCATGCGTCAATTCGGCGCGCCGGTCGTGCATGACGCCACGCACTGCGTCCAACTTCCCGGCGGCAACGGGGCGACCACGGGAGGCCAGCGCGAGTTCGTCCGCCCGCTGGCCCGCGCGGCGGCGGCCGTCGGCGTCGACGGGGTATTCTTCGAGACGCACCCCGACCCGGACAAGGCCATGTCCGACGGGCCGAATTCCCTCAAGCTCGCGGACGTTCCCGATTTCCTGCGCGAAGTGCACCGCTTCGACGCGCTCGCCAAGGAGGCTCTACGATGAAATGCGTGGACTGCGGGATCGACAATAAGGATTCCCCGAGGAACTGCAAAAAATGCGGGCGCGACATGGCGGTCCCGCCGGCGTGGCAGCCGGACGCGGCATGGCACCTGCGCACCCTCGGGATCATCTACACGTGTCTCACCGTTCTGTACTTCGGCGTCTCGGCGGCCTTGTCCAAGCTTCCCCGTCCTTATCATCTGCGCTCGATTCCGGTGGAAATGACGCCGTGGCTGGCGCCGGGCGGCAAGGTCCACGCGCCCGAGGACCAGCTCAAGGCGCCGCCTCAGCCCGCGTCGTCCGCCCCCGCCGATCAGTGAGGACGGCGGCACTCGCCGCCTTAATTTCGGTCGCGGCCTGCGGACCTCGCGCGCCTCTGCCGCGCGAGGAGCGCCTGCAGACCATCGATTCGCTCTCCCTCAGCCAGTCGGTGGGCGGGCGGCCGGGATGGACCTTGCATGCGCGCCTGGCGCATCTGCGCGAGGATGAAAAGACGGCCAGCCTGGAATCGCCGATGATGGAGTTCTACCGCGGCGCCGCGGTCGTCTCCCGCGTCACCGCGCGTTCGGGCGAGATATTCACGGATACGCATGACGTTCGCCTGTCAAGCTCGGTCGTCGTGAATTCCCTCGACGATCACTCCATCCTGGAAACGGAGCAGTTGCTCTATTCGTCTCGGATGGCCCGCTTCCACACCGAGTCGGCCGTCGTCGTCCGCCGTCCGGGGGCGGTCATCCGCGGCGAGGGGATGGAAGCGACCCCGGATCTCTCTGAAATCCGAATCTTTCGGCAACGGTCCATGATCACGGGCAACCCGCGATGATCCTTGCGTTCCTTCTTCTAGCCGCGTCGGCTCGCGCCGCCGGCCCTGCGGCCGTCGCGGGCTCGGTCGTGCGCAGCAAGGAGTGGGTCGTGCGCCGCGGGAAATCCCAGGAGGAAGAGTTCATCGGCGACGTCCGCTACTCGGCCTCGAAGACCCTGCTGTCGGCCGATTGGGCGCTGTACCGCCATGCGGAGAAAGACTGGAAGGCCCGCGGGCACGTCGGCCTGCGCAAGGAATTGGCGGGTGGAGACGTGCTCGAAGCTCAGGGCGAGGCCGCGCATTTCGACGAGGCCTCGCAGGCAGGAACGCTCGCTCCCGCCCCGGGTTCGCGCGTGAACTTCAAGCGCACGCCCTCCGACGGGACCGACGCCGATCGAGGCGAGGGTTCGCGCCTGAAATGGGAAGGCGACCGCGCCGCGACGCTCGAAGGACGAGCGCGCGTTTGGGGCCCGCGGCTGGAGGCATGGGCGGACGCGGTGCGTTGGCAGCGGCCGGACCGCCGTCTTATCCTGCGCGGCGGACGGCCCGTACTGAGGAAAATCGAGGAGGAAGGAGGCTGGATCACCGCGCTCAAAGCCGACGAAGTGGAGGCGACCGACTCGCCCCGTCGGATCGAGGCGCGCGGCGGGGTCGTCGGTTGGCTGGTGTTTACCGATGAGAAGAAACTCAAGGAGTTGGGACGATGAGACTCGAGGCGCGGGATATCCGCAAGACGTACGGCGAGCGCATGGTGGTCAAGGGCCTCTCCCTGCGGGTGGACTCAGGAGAGGTCGTCGGTCTGCTCGGCCCTAATGGCGCGGGCAAGACCACGACTTTCTACAGCCTGGCGGGCTTCGTCACGCCCGAGGAAGGCACCATCGTCATCGACGGGATGGACGTCACCCGCCAGCCTATGTACGCGCGCGCGCGGCTGGGACTGGGCTACTTGGCGCAGGAGCCGACCGTTTTTAAGGGCCTGACCGTGGAGGAGAACCTGCGCGCCATCCTGGAGCGGACCGTTCCCGGCAAGCTGGACCAAATGCGCCGAGTCAAGAGCCTGCTCGAGGAGTTCGGCCTGTGGGACCTCCGTCAGCAGAAGGCCTGGACGTTGTCCGGCGGAGAGAAGCGCCGCCTGGAGGTCGCCCGCGCCATGATCCGCGATCCCAAGCTCATCATGCTCGACGAACCGTTCGTCGGCATCGACCCCATTACCGTCGGGGAATTGAAGGGGATCATCCAGAAGTTGGTGAAGCAGGGCATCGGCGTTCTCATCACCGACCATAACGTGCGCGAGACTTTGCCCATCATCGATCGCGCTTATCTGATTTTCGACGGTCGCATCTTGGTCGAAGGCACCGCCAAGCACCTGCTCGACGATCCGAAGGCCCGGGAACTCTACCTTGGGGCCGATTTCAAGATATGACCGGCTCCGAAGTCAGCTCCGGCGCGGCGTACAGATAGGTCAGCCGCCTTTCGTCCCCGCACGTGAGCATCATCACTTCGTGCAACGATCCCGCGTGGGCGAGGACTTTGCCGCTTCCGTCGACCGCCACCCAGTTGCCTTCGTAACCCGTCAGGACGGCCCATATCGCGTTTCCCATGCCTAGATATTACGAGGGCCGCGTTACGGACTTGTTAACGATGCGTCAGGTGTACACCTCAAGATGGGCGTGAAGTCCGGCGCCGCGCGCGCGCTTCACGGCGGCGTCGAACGTCCGCTCGCCTTCGGCGGTGCGGCCGCGCGCGTGCAGAACCTGCGCGAGCGAATGCAACGACAGCGCTTCCCCGCGGGCCTCTCCACCCTTCACGAATGCGGCGAGGCCCGCGCGCAGGCGCTTCTCGGCGTCGCGCAATTCACCGCGCTTAAGGTGAATCTGCCCGAGCCCCCAGTCCACGTAAGCCAGGTCGACGCGGTCATCCAGTTCGGAGTAGAGGGCGTAGGAGCTGCGGTAATTGCGTTCCGCTTCGTCCCAGCGGCCGAGTTGGCGCAATACGTTGGCGAGACCGCAGTGCGCGTACGCGCGGCCGAAGAGGTCCGGCCCGCGGCCCAGCAAGGCGCCCGCGGCGGCGTACGAAGACCGAGCCTGGTCGAAGAATCCGCGCACGCGTGCGATCCCGCCCAGGCCGAAGAGCGCGTAAGTCATGCCTTCGCGGTCGCCGGCACGGCGAAACGAGGCCAAAGACGCGCGAAAGTCGCGATGGGAACCCGATAAGTCGCCGGTGAAGCGGCGCGCGCCGCCTATAGCCCAGAGTAAAAATCCCACGCCGGACCAATCGCGACGACGGCGACAAGCGGCCAAAATCGGAGCCAGGGCTAAGAGCGCCTTCGCGTAGCGCCCCTCGGCGCGATCGACCAGCGCGTTCTCCAAGGCCAGCGTTTGCGCCAATTCGGCGTCGGCCGGGCGGGCGAGCGCCCCGGCCCGCCTCATCGAGGCGCGGGCAGGGGCAATCTCGCCGAGACTGCGGAAGCTCCGCGCCAGGCCCAGGTGCGCTTCGACGGATAAATCGCGCTTATCACGACCCAGGGCGCGCAGGGCCTGCCGGTACGCCGAGATCGCCTTGCGGAAGAAGCCTCGGGCGCGCAAAGCTTCGGCGCGTAGAAATATCGCTTCGCCCCGCGAGGCGGCCGGGAATGCGCCTCCGAGGATGGAGAGCGCTCGATCCGGACGGCCCTCGTCGAGAGCTGCGCGCGCGTCGTCTAGGCGGGTCTGCGGGTCGCGGGGCATGCGGGCATCATACAAAACCGCCGGCCGAATCGCGGCTCACTTATTGATATATAATCTCAATAAGGCTACACTGTACCGCGATGACGTTGGATGAAGCGGCGCTCGAGAAGCCTGTTCTTATCGTCGGGTTCTCTCACATGGAGGACTGCGAGCGAGCGCGTCTTTCCGGCCTGGGTTTGCGCGTCGGCACGCTGGTAACCAAGCTGATTTTCACCCCCCTGCGCGACCCGGTGGAATGCCTGGTCGGTCCCCAGCTTCTCGCACTGGAGCGTGGACTGCTCAAGCGCATCCGCGTCGAAGAGGTCCCGACTTGAAGCGCATCGTCGCTCTCGCCGGCCGGCCGAACACCGGGAAGACCACTCTCTTCAACGCGCTGACCGGCATGCGCCAGAAAGTCGCCAATTTCGCCGGCTGCACGGTCGAAAAAGCCGTCGGCACCGCAGCCGTCGGGCGCGAGGACGTGGAGATCATCGACCTGCCGGGAACGCATTCCCTCCTGCCGGAGACGGAGGATGAGAAAGTCTCCTTTCGCTTCCTCTCCGACTGCGTGAAAGACGGTCGCGACTTGCTCGTGCTGTGCGTGGCCGAGGCCAGCAACCTCCAGAACGACCTGGCGCTGGCCGCGAGCCTCAAGGCCGCCGGCTATTGCGTCGCGGTGGTCGTGAACATGATCGACGAGGCGCGCCTGAACGGCGTGCGCGTGCACCCGGCGAAGCTTTCCGCAACCCTAGGAGCCCCGCTGGTCACCGCCTCCGCGCGCACCGGCGAGGGCATGCGAGCCGTGCGCGACCTCCTGCGTCCACGCGCCCTGCGCGCGGACCTTTCCGAAGCCGTCGACTTCCATCACGCCTCGAAAGCCCGCCTGCGCTCGCTGCAGGAGCAAGGCGTCGCGGCATCGGCCCGAGCGTGCGCCGACGGCGTCACTTTGCCGCAGCGCGTTCTGCTGCCCACGCTCGCGCGTTCCATCCGCATCGACCGCGTGCTGTTCCATCCCGTCGCGGGCCCCTTGATCCTGGCCGCGACCATGTTCGCCCTTTTCCAGGCGCTGTTCGTGGGCGCCAAGCCGGTCATGGACCTATTTTCCGCCGCGCTGGCCTCGCTCTCCGAAGCCCTGCGCTCGCATCTGCCCGAAGGCGTTTTTTCCAGCCTGCTCTGCGACGGCGTCGTCCCGGGCGTGTCGGCCGTGATCGTCTTCGTGCCGCAGATCGCGATCCTGTTCGCCATGATCGGGGCGCTGGAACACAGCGGCTATCTCCCGCGCGCCGGCGCCATGGTCGACCGCGCCTTGCGTCCGTTCGGCCTGGACGGCAAGGTTTTCATCCCG
>CAIQSZ010000430.1 GCA_903874575.1 uncultured Elusimicrobia bacterium | reverse complement strand
GGACGACTCGCTTCTCGGGCGCGAGATGTACGAGACGGCCATCGCCGCGTTGGCGCGCGCGGGCCTGGAGCACTACGAGATCTCGAACTGGGCCAAGCCGGGGCGCCGTTCCCTGCACAACATAAACTACTGGCGGCGCGGCGAGTACCTGGGACTGGGCTGTTCGGCGGCGTCCTTTCTGGACGGCGTGCGCTCCGCCAACGAAGAGAAGCTGATCGCCTACGTCGAGGCCGTCGAGGCCGGACGCCGCCCCACCGCGGGGACCGAGACGCCCGCCGGGCTGGACGCCGTGGGCGAGGAGGCCTTCCTGGGCCTGCGCCTGCTCGACGGTTTCGTTCCCGGCGCGGAACTGCGCGCCGCGTTCGCCGGGCCGTGGGCCGTGCTGAAGGCCCGCGGCCTCGTGCGCGAGGACGCCGGGCGCTGGAAGCTCAGCGCCGAGGGCGTGTTTCTCGCCAACGACGTTTTTAAAGAGTTCGTGCCGCCGTTCACCGCCCAGGAGGCGACCCCCGCATGAAAACCTTCGTTCTCGACACCAACGTGATCCTGCACGACCCGATGTCCATGTTTTCCTTCGAAGGCTCCCGCGTCGTCCTTCCTCTGACCGTCATCGAGGAGCTGGACACTTTCAAGCGCTCCAACGACGAGCGCGGCCGCTCGGCGCGCCTGGTCGCGCGCAAGCTGGACGAACTGCGCAAGGGCGGCAAGCTGTCGGACTGGGTCCCGCTGGAGCACGGCGGCCAGCTGAAGGTCGAGATTCAGGTCTCCGGCGGCCTGCCGAAGGCGTTCTCCGCGCACACCAAGGACAACGAGATTCTGAGTTGCGCCCAGTTCCTCAAGAAGCAAGGCGAAAACGTGGTCTTCATCTCGAAGGACATCAACCTGCGCATCAAGGCCGAGTCCCTGGGGCTGGAGACGCAGGACTACGAGAAGGAAAAGGTCGATCCCTCCGAGCTGTATACGGGCTGGCGGGAGGTCGCCGTCGCCAGCGACGCCATCGACCGCTTCTACAAGGACAAGCGCCTCGACGCGGTCGTCCCCGACCTGGCGCCCAACGAGTTCGTCATCCTGAAGGCCTCCGACGGTTCGTCGAAGAGCGCTCTCTCGCGCTACGACGCCAAGGCCCAGTCGCTCCTGCCGCTGGTGAAGGCGGACACCGCGCCCTGGGGCATCAAGCCGCTCAACGTCGAGCAGCGCTTCGCGCTTGAGCTCCTGCTGAACAAAGACATCCAGTTGGTGACGCTCGTCGGCCTGGCGGGCTCGGGCAAGACGATCATCGCCCTGGCCGCCGCGCTCCAGCAGACGCTGGAGGAGAAGCTATACCGCCGCATCCTGATCGCGCGTCCGGTCATCGCCGTGGGCCACGACATCGGCTTCCTGCCCGGCACCAAGGAGGAGAAGCTCACCAACTGGATGGGCGCCATCTACGACAACCTTTCCTACCTCCTGGAGAAGCCGAAGGGCGCGCTCGAGACCGCGGACATGGACATCCAGATGTTGGTCGAGGAGGGGGTCCTGGAGATCGAGGCGGTCACCTTCCTGCGCGGGCGCACCTTGCCCAATCTGCTCATCATCATCGACGACGCCCAGAACCTGACCCCGCACGAGATCAAGACCATCATCTCGCGCGCCGGCCAGGGCGCGAAGATCATTCTCACCGGCGACCCGCACCAGGTCGACAACTATTATCTGGATGCCGCGTCGAACGGTCTGACTAATCTGGTGGAGCGCTTCAAGGGCCAGTCATTGTTCGGCCACGTGACCTTCACCAAGAGCGAGCGCTCCCAGCTGGCGGCGCTGGCCTCCGACCTGCTGTGAGCGAGGCTGCGATGCTCGACAAGGCGTACGACCCCAAGCCCGTGGAGGCCGCGCGCGTCGCCGCGTGGGCGGCCGCCAAGATCTCGCGTTCGGAGCCGAAGCCCGGCGCGCGGCCGTTCACCCTCGTGATACCGCCGCCCAACGTCACCGGCGCGCTCCACGTCGGCCACGCGCTCAACAACACCCTCCAGGACGCGTTCC
>CAIQSZ010000429.1 GCA_903874575.1 uncultured Elusimicrobia bacterium | reverse complement strand
CTATCCTTTCACCACTCTGATCCCGAACCTGGGCGTCGCCTATCACAAACATGTGAGTTTCGTCGTCGCCGATTTGCCCGGCCTCATCGAAGGCGCCGCCGAGGGCAAGGGCCTGGGCACTCAGTTCCTGCGCCACGTCGAGCGCACGCGCGTCTTGGTTCATCTGGTCGACCCGACGGGCTTCATGGGCGAGGATCCGGTCTCCGGCGTCAAGACGATCGACGCGGAGTTGAAGACCTTCAATCCCAAACTGGCGCGGAAGCCGAAGATACTCCTCGTCAACAAGATGGACCTGCCCGAAGGCGCGGCGGTCTTCAAGGCGCTCAAGAAAAAGCACAAGGATCGCGTGTTGGCGGCCTCGGTCGCGACCGGCGATGGGGTCGAGGAGCTTCTCGATCTCGTGATCGAGGAACTCCAGAAGCACGACGGTCCGGTCCATTTCGACGATAAAGCGGTCGGCGAGACCCTGCACAAGGTCGAGCAGGGTTTTACCGTCGAGAACTTGGGCGGCGGCGTCTTCACGCTGCGCGGGAAATACGTCGAGCGCGTCTCGGCGATGCTGGACTCCAGCCTGCCCGAGGCGATCCAGCGCTATCAGGGCACGCTCAAACGCATCGGCGTCGACCGCACGCTGAAGAAGGCCGGCATCCGGGAAGGCGACAAGGTCCGTTGCGGCGCGTTTGAGTTCGAGTGGTCGGGCGCGACTCGCCGCAAGCTTCCGATCAAGAACCGCGACAAGCGCACGCGCATCGGGGTCGGCAAGAAGTAATGAATACGGTCAAGGAGTACGAGACGCGTCTCCTGAATCCGGCCGACGTCGACGGCGCGTATCGATTCTGCCGGGATATGGCCGCCCGCCACTACGAAAACTTTCCCGTGGCGTCGGTCCTGATGCCCCGGCGCCTGCGCAAGCACGTCGCGGCGCTGTACGCTTTCGCGCGCATCGCCGACGATCTGTCGGATGAGCCGGAGTACGCCGGCTCGCGGCGCGAGCGCCTGCTGGACTGGCGCCGCCAGCTCGACGAGATCGGCGCCAAGCCTCCCTCCCACCCCGTCTTTCTGGCGTTGGGCGAGACCTTGGAGGAACTCGATCTGCCCAAACAGCCGTTCGACGATCTCCTGTCGGCGTTCCTCCAAGATACCGAGAAGAAGCGCTATGAGACTTTCGCCGAGCTGCTGGACTACTGCCGCCGCTCGGCCAATCCGGTCGGACGCATCGTGCTGATGATTCACGGACATCGCGACGAGGAGTCGTTCCGCCGTTCCGACGCGATCTGCACCGCGCTCCAATTGGCGAACTTTTTGCAGGACGTATCGGTGGATATGAAGAAGGACCGAGTCTATATTCCCGAAGAAGACTTTAAGGCGCACGGCTATTCCGAGGCGGATCTGCGCATGGGCGTGTACAACGAGCGTTTCAAAAGCCTTATGAAATTCGAGATTTCCCGCGCGCGCGCGTTGTTCGAGCAGGGCCGTCCGTTGATCCAGCGCCTCGAGTGGCCGCTGTCGCTTGAGATCCGCATGACCTGGCTGGGCGGGATGCGGATTCTCAAGATGATTCAGCGTCTCGAATTCGACACCCTCCGCACGCGGCCCGCGCTCACTAAGCGCGATTGGATACCGCTCGTCGCGCGCGCCCTCGTCGGCGGATGAACTCCCGGGCGCCTCGTGCCGAGAAGAAGTCCAGTTTTTTCCTGGGCTTTCTCATGCTTCCCCGCGCCAAGCGCGACGCTCTTTCGGCCGCCTACGCGTACTGCCGGCTCATAGACGACATCGTGGACTCGGGTTCTTTCCCCAAAGACGAGGCGCGCCGCAGGCTCGACTTCTGGCGGGCGGAGGTCGGCCGCCTGTACGAGGGCCGGCCCACGCACCCTATTTCCTCGGCGCTGGCGCGGCCCGTTTTCGACTACGCGATTCCGAAGGACGCTTTACTGGAGATGATACGCGGCTGCGCGCTGGACCTGGAGGCGACGCGCTACGAGACCATCGAGGATTTGGAAAGCTACATGCGCGGGGTGGCTTCCTCCGTCGGGATCATGTGCGTACACATCTTCGGTTGGCGGCACACCCCGAAGGAACGCATGTACGAGTTTGCGACCGTCTTCGGCTATGCGTTCCAATTGACCAATATCATCCGCGACGTCGGCGCCGACCTGGAACTGGGGCGGGTATACCTGCCGCAAGCCGATTTGCGCGAGGCCGACTGCGCCGTCGATCACCTCCTCCGCCGCGACCGGGGGCCGGCGTTCGACCGCCTGATGCGGGTCGAGTACCTCCGCGCGAAAAACTACTACGCTCGCGCCAGAGCGCTCGTGGACCGTCGCGACCTTCCCTCGCTCCTGCCCGCCGAGGTCATGGCGCACGTCTACGAGGGCCTGCTCGACGAGATCAAGAAGGGGGGATTCCGCGTCCTCGACCGGAAGACGCGTCTGCCCGCGTACCGCAAGCCGGCGCTCGCTCTGCGCGCATGGCTGTACTGCTATGGCTTCGGCCGTTGAGCGCGCCGACGTCCTGATCCTGGGCGGCGGGTTCGCGGGACTTTCCTGCGCCGTGCGTTTGGCGCAGGAAGGCCGCTCGGTCGTCGTGCTTGAGAAAAAGCCCCACTTGGGCGGCCGCGCGTTCTCGTTTACGGACCCGGTTCTAGGGGCGGTCGACAACGGCCAGCACCTGTTCATGGGATGCTATCGCGCGACGCGTCGTTTCTTGAAAGTCATCGGGACTGAGGCGCTCCTCGATATCTATCCCGACGTCGCGGTGGACTACGCCGAACCCGGGGGCAAGCGCGACCTCCTGGCGTGCCCTTTCTGGCTGCCGGCGCCCCTGCATCTCGCGGCCGGGCTGATGGGGCTCAAGGGTGTTTCGCTCAGGGAGAAGTCGGCTCTGTTCGCGTTCGACCGGGCGCTTAAGGCGATGAGGCGCGGCCCGATCCCGGCCGACGTCGAGCGCCTGACCGTCCGTCGGTGG
>CAIQSZ010000428.1 GCA_903874575.1 uncultured Elusimicrobia bacterium | reverse complement strand
GTTGAACTCTCGTACCCCTCTCCCGCGTTGCCGCCATCGCGGCCTGTGCCTGCTGCTGGCCGCCAGCCTCGCCTTGGGCGCCGCGCCGCCGCGGTGGGGGCAGGCACTGCCGGCGCAGGATTCGCAGGTGCGGCTGCCCGCGCTGGGCGAATCGGCGTCCGACGACTTCAACCTGAACCAGGAAAAGCGCGTCGGCGAGCAGATCATGCGCGAGATCCGGCGTGATCCCGACTACCTCGACGATCCACCGCTGCTCGACTATCTGCAGGCGCTGTGGCAGCCGCTGGTGGAGGCCGCGCGCCAGCGCGGCGATCCGGAGATCGGCTCCGGGGCGCGCTCTGCGGGCGACCTCGGATACGACGGCGCGCAGGACCTGGGGATGCCGCACGGAGGACAGGAGGGACTCAAGGGCTTTGTCGGCCCGCTCGCCCTGGAGGCGGGCGAGCGACCGGACCATCTCGACGCCGGCGCCCCAGAACTTCTCGCGCCGGATTTGCGCCGTGAGCGCGGAGACGGCTTTCGCCCCCCCCCAGCGGGCGACGTGATCGGCCGCGTTCAGGCGCGCGACGGCGTCGGCTCCTTTCGCCAGTTGGTGAAACCACATGGGCGAAGGCTTGGCGAGGCTGAGATTTTTGAGGAGCACGAACTCGGGATCGAACTCGACGTTGAGCGGTTCGCCCGGGAGCTTCCAAGTGAAGCGGTGCTCCTTCTCCTTTACGTCCTCGTGGATATCCCGCGTCCAGCCGCGGCCGGTGACGCGTACGTGGGCGCGGAAACGGAAGGCGGGGTTCGCGTCGTCTATGCCCTGGGTCTGCATCAGCCACAGCGATCCCCGCTTGGCCGTATCGTCGTACGACCATCGGGTGCGAAGCGTCGGATGGCCCGCGCGGTAAATCCATTGGTCGAAGAAGCCTTGCATGTTGCGGCCCGTCGCCTCTTCGATCGCGACGACGAGGTCCTGGGTCTGGACGGAGGAGTCCTTGTGCTTGCGCAAGTAGTGGCCGACGGCCTTCCACCACAGCCCGTCGCCCAGTTCGTGCTTGAGCATGTGCAGGACCCAGCCGCCCTTTTCATAGAGGTGGCGGTCGAAGATGGTCCAGGGATCCATGTAGGTGCGGCACACGACGGCGCGGCGATAGCGCCGCGCGTACTCGTCGAAGTAAGCGCGGGCGTTGCCCAACAATTCATAGAGCGCCTCGTCGCGGCCCTTGTCGTGCTCCTGGAAGAGGACCTCGAAGTAGGTCGCGAAGCCCTCGTTGAGCCAGGCATGCGGCCATTCGAGGCATGTCACCAGGTCGCCGAACCATTGGTGGGCCAACTCGTGGGCGACCAGCAGGTCCAAGTCATGGTCCAGCGCGGCGCGCGCATCGAGCAGGCAGGCGTCGGTCTGGGTGGTGCAGGTCGTATGCTCCATGCCGCCCGGGTATTCGGCGACGGCGACCTGCGCGTACCGCGAGTAGGGATAGCGCACGCCGGTTTTCTCGGAGAAGAACTTGAGGGCCCGCGCGGTCTTGCCGAAGCCGCGACGCGCGTCGGCCTCGCGGCCGGGCGGGCAGTAGAACACCACGGGGATGCCGTCCCAATCCTCTTCGATTTCGGAAAACTTTCCGACGACGAGGGTGATCAGGTAGATCGAATGAGGACGATCCATTTTCCAGCGCCAGATCTCGCGTCCGCCGTCGCGCGCCTTCTCGACGAGCGCGCCGTTGGACAAAGCGCGGTAGCCGGCGGGAACGCGCGCGCGGACCTCGGAAGTGACCTTCGCGTGAGGGGAGTCATGGCATGGGAACCAGCGGCGCGCGTCCTCGGGCTGGCTCTGGCTCCACATCTGGTCGGGTTCGCGCACGAAGTGAATTCCGGCCTCGGGGTCGGTCACGCGATAGCGGGTCTCGACGTGGGACTCCCCTTTATCGGCGAGGTCCTTGGACAGCGTCACGGACAAGGTTCCGTCCTTATTGCGGAAGCGGACGGGCGATCCGTCGACCAGGACCTTGGAGACCTTCAGACCGACGGAGTCGAAATCGAGGCGGCGCACGCCGGAGCGTCGGGCGCGGACGGTGGTGACGCAGGTTCCCGTCAGCGTCCGGCGGCGCAGGTCCACGTCCAAATCGAGGAAGACG
>CAIQSZ010000427.1 GCA_903874575.1 uncultured Elusimicrobia bacterium | reverse complement strand
GTATGTCACACCTGAAGAGCATGGCAAGTTTAAATCGAGAAAGTTGGGATCGAAAATGCCAAATGCATGGAATCGGAAAGACGGAAATATATTCCAGCGATATATTGATGTCCTAGGGCTGAGTAAAGAGAAGCTACATTCAGTCCCCTGTAGCCTATGTAAAAAGTCGGATTAGCACCCCGAGAACAGCGCCCGGCCGTTAGACACGAAGTTTGGCAGGGTTCTTTGCGAAGAGTCCCAATATCCGGATATCCTCGCTTCCTATGGAAAAGCGCCAAATCCCCGTGCGGAAGATCATCGCAGCGGTCTAGTGCTGAAGCTTTTAATCGAGCATTACGTTCACGTTCATGTTGACCAATTAACAGGTTACGGTAGAACAGGCTCACAACGGCCAAGAAACAGGGGGAACGTCAGGATTATGAAATCCAAAGAACGGACCGTCAAATCTTGGTCGAGAGGCTGGTGGGACGAGCGACTGACTGCAATCAATATAGTACGCCTAGTCTGGCGGGTGCGTGATCCATACTACAAGCTCCTCGACCATAAGAGCCGAAAAATAATTCCTCCGATTATTGCGGACACATTTTTCTATCTAATATTTGTTTGCTCATTCTCGATCGGGATTCTACTTGTCGCGCTCGTTGTAGGAACTAACCAGAAAGCACGTGTTGCCCTTGCTATTGTGGCATCAATAGTGCTCTGGCGGTCAATCTTTAGATTTTTCCAGTCGGCCTACTTCTACCTTCATACAACAGAGGAGTCAAAGGAGTTGCGGTTGCTTGGACGGAGGATTCGTTTAGCAATCTTCCGGCTCCTATCAAATGAAAATGCTTCGCTCGCAGTTGGCATCGGGAACGAGAAGCGTTCGGGGCTGACCATTGTTTCGTCGATTGTGGCGAGCCCGCTTGGCCAAATCGTAATCGGTGATTTTATCACCAGGATGGACATGTTGGCGCTCTGCTTGAGGTTTATCGCGCTCCTGGCTGCGATGGTCCTCGCTTTTGGATATTGGGCGTGGAGTCTTGATTTCACCGACTCACTAGGTAAGGCGATGATTTACAGTCTAGGCACTCTGTCGACCATATCAATCGGGGGCTTAACCGCACACAGTATGTCGCAGATGTATGTAACCTCGTTCCAAGTCGTCGCTCAGATTGTCCTTATCACGTTTATGCTGCCGTTCATCATTCCGTTCTATGAACGTGCAAAGGCACTCAATCGGATGACCGGGTCCACGCTTGGGCGAACGCTGCGCGATGAAATGCGGGAGCGATTTGCAGAACATCATCGCCAATTTCCTGAGAACAAGGATAGAATTCCGGATGACGTTCACGGAAAATCAGACAATTTGGCAATTGAGGCCGGCGCGGATATTCCGGCGGCCGGCTCAGGCGGGCTTGGCGTAGCGGCGGCGGCACCACCAGAGGGTTAGGATCAGGAGAATCCAGTTCGGCAATAGAATCCAGGGTTCGCTCCAGCTCACTCCTTGGAGGGTCCAGCGCGAAAGGGGGTAGAGAAAGGGGGTCTGGAAGCGCACGTGGGTGGGGATATCCATCAGGATATGGAGGCCGTAGGGGATCGCAAACCACAGCCACGAGCGCTTTCTCAGGAGCCAGAGGAGGCCGCAGACTCCGAGCAGAATGACGAGGCTGTGCGTGAACACGTAGTAATGGTCGTAGACGTACTGAAGATCGGGAGGGAGCGGGCCGGCCTGGCGCCAAAAGGACGGATCGCGCTCCATCCGCGGCGATGCGTTCCAGCCGTCGTGGAGGACTCGGCGCGCGGCGGAAGGCACGAACGCCAGGAGGTCGGGAGCCGCGCCGACGAGCGCGCCGATGCGCGACGCTTTCTCGCCGCGCCATCGCAGCGTCGCGTAACCCCACCCGGCATGCGAAACAATGTCCATTAGACCGGATTAGCGGGGGGATCCTGAAATTTTTATAGCGGAAACGAGCACAATGGCGTCTTTCAGCAGGGGCAGCATGACGGCGTAGCCGTTATCGTTCGGATGGACTCCATCTTTGAATAATGTGGCTTCGGGATCAGGGGGACCCTTTTTAAAGTCGGTCATGCGCGTGAAGTAGTCAAGATAAACGACTCCCTTGGCGTGGTGCGTGTCCGCGTAATCCTTAATCCAGCGATTCAGTTCCGGAATGTTCTTGGCGGGATCAAGAGCCGGCTCTGCGGGCTTCTTAATCCAATTGTATTCAACGCAAGGCAAGACGGAGGCCAAAACGACGCGGATATTGTTACTAAGCGCGAGTTCAACCATGTTTTGGAGATTGGCTTCGATGGCCGACAAGGTCGTCGGCCCTGAATTGCCGGCGATGTCGTTGGTTCCCGCCAGGATCACGACGACGGCCGGCTTGAGCGCGAGGACGTCGTCGTTGAAGCGTTGGATCATCTGTTGGGTGCTCTGTCCGGCAATTCCTCGATTTACGTAATAAGGCGGAGATCCGATTCCCTCTCCCCACCATTCGGTGATCGAGTCGCCCATGAACACGACGCGACCACGAACCTCGCCGGCGAGGATCAAGTTCCGGTTGTCTTCAGCATATCGAGCCAAGTTCGCTGTATCTCCTTTATCTGCGGCCCCGGCGGCGCGGCCGGAAGCGCTCACAGCCGCGGCGAGAAACCAGATCAAATACGCATAACGACGAAAGTCGCTCATGGCCGCTATTGTGGCTTTTAAAGCGCCGTGCGGCAAACGGCCCGACGCCGATATGCTCTTGACTTCGCGTGGTTAGGGGGTAAACTGGGGTGTGATCGGCGCGCTTCATTGGGCAGGACTTCTCGCGCTTACCGCGTTTCTCGCGCCCCGGGCGGCGGCCGCCGATAGCGCCCCGGAATTGAAGGCGGCCATCCGCAGATTGGACACGGGTGATTGGAACGCGCGCATGCGGGCGGTGCACGAGCTGGAATACATGCAGGACGACGGGATTCCGGCGCTGGCCGTCGCCTCGGTGGACGGAGACTGGCAGGTGCGCATGGCGGCCGTCCACGCCCTGGGGCCGCTGGGAAGGGACGCGACGCCGATCTTGAAGTACCTCATGCGTCACGAGCCGTGTCCGGTCGTGCGTCTCATCATCCTCAATAATCTGGGCAGCCAGGCTCCGGAAGGGGCGGAGGCGCAGGCCATCGACTGGATGCTCTCGGCCAGCAACGCCGAAGTCAACAACTGCAGCGATCAGGCTCGGCCGGGCCGAGCCGCCTGGGCCGCGCCTCTCGTCGGCAGCGTCGCCAAGAGGCCGATGGTCACGGCCCCGGCCCCGCCGCCTCGCCGCCCCGCCCCGCCCGCGCCGCGGCCCGAACCGGAGGAATCCCACGAGAGCGTCGTAACGGCCGACGTCGCCGTCAAGCCCGTCGAACCCGTTGCGCCTAAAGCGGAGTCCGCACCCGACTCACCGACGAAGAATGCGCGTTATATGGAACTGGACTCTTTGCTGGCCGATCGCGGGCCGAAGGAGTCCCTGGACCCGGCGCAAAAAATCGGACGTCGCCCCGACGCGTCGCCGGCCGTGAATATCGCGCCGTCGGCGCCGCAGCGCCCGGACGCGCGCGCGGAAATGCCGCGGCGTGAGACGGGGAAAGCGGAAAGCCTGCCCAAGCCTGTCGTCCCGACGCCTTCCTTTGAACGCCCGACCGAAGCCGAGGCCAAATTCGAAGCGGCCGACGGCCGGGCCCCGCACGACGCGGTCCCGGACCTGATCCGCTCCCTCAAAAGCGCGGACGCCCGCACGCGCGCCCGGGCCGCCGACGAGCTGGGCAATCGCGGCGCCGCGGCCGTCTCCGCCGTCCCGGCGCTCATCGCCGTTCTCAAGGACGCGAGCCCGAGGGTCCGCGCCAGCGCGAGCCTAGCCTTGGGAAACATCGGGTCCGTGGACGACGGCACCGTTCCCCTGCTCGTGAAGGCGCTGAAGGACAAGAACCTCGACGTCCGCTACGCCGCGACCCTGGCGTTGTCGCGCATCCCCACTCCCGCCGCCCGCCGGGCGTTCAGAAAATACGTAGGCGAGGACGGCCGCCGCGAGATCGATCGCCGGTAAGTCGACGACCGATCTAATTCTTCTTGGGGGCGGGGGAATCCTTGTCCGCGCCGTCGGCCGGAGGATGTCCGGGGGGCATCATCGTCCCGCCCTCCCAGCCGCGCCGGTCGCCGCCCGCCATCATGTCCCGGCCTTCGCCACGGCAGCACTCCGCGGAAACGATCTGGTTCTTGATATGGCCGGCGACGGCGCACAGCGTCCCCAAGAGTCCGACGACGACGAGCGTCCAGCCTACGATCCGTCCGCCCCACGCGACCGCTCCCGATCCGTCCTTCTCATTGACGCGCAGCACCCACCAGCCCGCCACCGCCACGGCCGCCAAAGGAACGATTCCCAGGATTGCGCCTCCGCTATGATGCATGTGAAGAGCCTCCGAAACCTTAAATATCCACCACTACTCGGACGAACTCGAGCCGAGCAAATGGTACCAAGGAAAAATTTGGTTTTGGGGTTTAAGTTTGGGATTGCTAGGGTGAGTTTATCCGCATCATCAGGCTCGGCTTTCCATCCGGCATTAAGATCGCAGGCATCGGCTGGCCATTATCGTTGGTTACCATGACCGGTCGCATATCACCCTGTGCGGAGCTTCCTTCCGTTCCAGCTTCGAATGATACGAACAACCTCCCTCTGAGTATGACTCCCGTCAAGGCTCCCGCGTAGGCGGCCGCGGCCCAAAGCCGCGCGGCAAGCACGCCCATCCAGCTGTAGGCGCGAAGCGGCGAGGTAAAACGCGCTCGCAGGTCTCGGGCGCGGTCGGCATCATCTATTCTTATAACGGGGGAAACTGCTGGGTTGAGCGTCGACGCAGTGGCGAACGCATGCAGGTTGCGTGCGCCTTGGGGCGACACTACTATGAATTGTCTTGCCCTCCGTATTCCCGCTCTTAAAAGCGTCTCGTTTCTAGTAGGGTTCCCCACGACAACCGGAACATGCCAACGAATATGTTCGGACAACGAATTGAGATCCTCCGTGATTACGGCGACAAGTTGTCCCATTTCATGCAGCAACCGCACGATTTCATCAACGATCTCCCCGCTGCCGTAGACGATCACATGGTTGTTATAGCGAACTTTGATTTTCGCCAAGGACCTAATTGAATCGCCTAAGCCTAAAAATATAGTGCCCAGAATGGCCAGCAGCGTGCCGTGCATGAATATGCCGAATTCCATAAGCATCGTCGTCACAAGCATTTGTTGGAATGTTTTAGGAACTATGTCGCCGAGACCGGTGCTCGTCACTATGGTGTTCACAAAGTAGAAAGCTTTGAATAAATCGAGGTCCATGCTCCAACTGAAATATATCGACGCGGCGGTCATAAATGCAGCGGTCAAACCTGTGGCCACCTTGACCCTGTAAGGCACGGTGTCGATGGCGTGCAGTAAATAGTTCCAGATTTTTCGCCACCTCCCCATCGCAACGGGGGAATGTCCCAGCAACGTCTGCCATCTATCCGTAGGTCCGACGACGACGAGCCGTTCGTCATGCTGGAGAATGGCCTCCGGCCCAAAATTGAATTTCACCTCTTCGTCGTCACGCGATCCCACAAGAATGGCTACGGGAGCGAGCCCGGTTGCGGCGGCGATCTCGCTCATAGTTTTGCCATTCAAGCCCCCTAGAGTTTCCGCAGTGAGTTGTCCTAAGGTATATATCCTGCCTTCATGATCGAAAGTGGTGTAAGTGCGTTCCCCCAGGCTGAGAGACGTGAAAAAGCGCGCCGCGCGCAGCGTCCCGTGAATAGCCACATCCACGATCCCACGAGTTTCCATCAATTTCCCAAAAGCTGCATCCATTACATTGCAAACAATGCGGATATTTTTATTCAACCCTCGGGCCGCCGCCGCCCAATCGAACGCGCGCCCATCGTCTTCGAGCGTGCTGATCACTTTTTTCGCCGTGCCTATCCCAGCCTCGCGAAGCAGTTCTTCTTTGTCCTCATTTCCTGGCGCGAGGATAACCCGAATGCCGCGGCGCTCATACGCCCGGAGTTTCCTAGGACCGATCTTCGGAGTGATGAGGACCACTCCTCCTTTCCTAAACAATTCCTTGCTTCCGAGAAGACGTCGGGCGACTTGATCATCTGCAGGATCGTCACTGATCAGTACGGTATGGCCTCTCAGAGTTTGGTCGAAGAGAGCGCCAAGTCTTTCTCGCAGTTCCGCTTCAGGCAAGTCTGCGGAGCTATCCGCCAGTTCACTCCTGATGCGAGCCAACTGAGGCTGAACATTTTTATCCATTGAAGCGAGGCGCGCCATGCGGCGAAGCGCTACGTATTTCTCAGGGCCGAAGTGCTCGGTCAAGCTGGCGCGATGCTCGGCAATTAATTCTGGATGCGCAAGCACTGCAAGAATAGGCGCCTGGCGTTCTATGATCGAGGCGACAGACACCTGCGGGACTTCCAAGGCGGGGGGGGCGCCGGCCATCGCAAGGGGCCTTAAAATGGACAACTCTCCGACCGACGGTTGGATAAATTGAGATGGGTCCATACCCAGCGCTAATGCGACTATCGGATGGGGGACGACGTCAGACGTCACCGCTCTCGTGGCCGCAGCATTCGCGGCGGACGGAATCGACAGAATAGCCAGGGAGGCGCTCAGCAAACATCGAAGAGCGCCCGACAGGAAAAGGCTTTTCCCGGTCTTACGGCTCATGTTTCCATGAGGGAGTCGATTGCGCGCGCCAAGTGCCCATACGATCCAGTATGAAGGGCGCGCGAGAGGGGCGACAGGGCCGAATATCCTCCCAATTAGGGACCTAAAGACCTACTTCGGTAGGCCTGGCCGATGAGTCCGACCCGCAATTTGGTATAAAATGAACGTCGCCATGAGAACTTGTTCCGGTGTACGCGCCGTCGCTCTGTCCGCCGTTGTCGCCTTCCTCGGGGCGGCTCCGGCCGCCGCGACGCTCCCCGGCACCCCGGCGGTGATCCCGTCCGCCCTCAGCACCGGAACGGTCCAGTGGGCTTGGAGCGCCACCTCCGATACGACGGGCTATCGAGTGCTCTCCAGCACGGGCGGGGGGAACATCTCCGGCGACCTCTCCCCGGCGGCGACCTACTTCGCCCTGACGGGGCTGTCGACAAATACGGCCGCCACGGTCGTCGTCGAGGCGTTCGGAACCGGCGGCACGAGAGATTCAGTCGCGACGACCGCGTATTCCGCCGCCGCCCAACCGTCTGGCTCCATGCTGCTAGGAACGAACGGCGCCGCGGTCTCCCTCAGTTGGCAGGTCAACGGCAATCCGCCCGCCACCACCTACGAGATCTTCTGGTCCTCGGCCGGAGGCACGCCGGTGATCTTCTCGACGACGCCTGCCGTCGTGCTGGGCACCGCTTCGGCGACCGTCCCGAATCTGCCCGGCGGCTACACTTTCTCCCTGCAGGTCTTGGCGCTGAACGGAGGGGGCGCGCAGACGGCCTTCGACGTCGCGCTTTCCACCTATATCCCGTCCCTCTACGGCCAGCCCGTCGTCAGTTCCGCGACCTTCGCGCTGGGAGTTTCATCCATCACCTGGTACTGGTCGCCCAGCACGGGCGCGGTCAACTACCAACTGTTCAGCGGGACGGGAGGAGCCGTCTCGCCGCTCCTGCCGCCGACCCAGTTCAGCTACGTCCAGACCGGGCTGACGGCGAACACGTCCTAC
Source organism: uncultured Elusimicrobia bacterium (assembly GCA_903874575.1). Lineage (GTDB taxonomy): Bacteria > Elusimicrobiota > Elusimicrobia > UBA1565 > UBA9628 > GWA2-66-18. The sequence goes on along the minus strand of CAIQSZ010000427.1, from coordinate 1,937 downwards.
ATGAACTACGTGACCGCCTACGCGGTCCCGGTCTCGACGAACTCCGGCCCGCTGGCGCGCTACACGCTCGCCGCGCAGACCAGCGGGCTGACGGCCTCCGCCCTCATAAACTCGTTCGAGAACCTGAGCTGGAACGCCAACGGCAACCCCGCCTACACCAACTATAACGTCTCTTGGTGGACCGGGGTCACCTCCACCGTCACCTACTCGACGCGGTCGATCACGACCTCCGCGGGCGTCCTGCCCGCGGGCGGCACCGTGTACTTCACGGTCCGCGCGATGAACGAGGAGGGCCTTCTCGCCCCCTACGACGCGACGCTGTCCGCCGGCCCGCCGTCGGTCTACTTCACCGTCGGAGTGACCACCATCCAGCCGAACTTCGGGGGAACCCTGACGTTCGCGACCCCGACCGGCCCGATCTATCTCAGCCTCTCCTCGGGAACCTTCGGCTCGCAGGCGACGGTCTCGATCTCCACGCCCGCCGTCGTGCCGGCGCCGGGCGGCCGTTTCACCGCGGTCCCGGGCCTGCCCAATCCCAGCCTCGGACTGCTTCCCGGCATCAATTTCCAGATCAACGCGTTCGACCCGTTCGGGGCCGCCCTGCAGCCGCAACTGCCCATCGCCGTCCGCATCGACTACCAGCCGGCGGCCGTGGCCGGTATGAATCCGTCGACCCTGACGCTTGCGCGCTACGACGCGGCGCACTCGAACTGGGTGCCGCTGATCACCCAACGCAGCGGCAGAGAACTGTCCGCACTGACCGAGCATCTGACCCAGTTCGCGGTGCTGGGCGTCTCGGCGCCCGCGGATTTGACGTCCATCACCGTGGGTCCCAACCCGCTGCGCCCGCTCTTGAATCCCGGCCAGGTATTCACGTTCCGCAATCTTCCGGCCGGAGCGCGCGTGCGCGTCTTCACTTACATCGGCGAGAAGCTGGCGGACGTCGCGTCCGACGCCTCCGGCCTGGCGTCTTGGGACGGACGCAACGCGCACGGGAGCTTCGTCGGCAGCGGCGTGTACGTCGCCGTCGTCGAAGGCTCCGGAACCAAGCGGACGATGCGCCTGGCCGTCGAACGATGATGTTCTCCCGACTCCGCCGACGCTCGCTGGCCCTGGCCGTGGCGGCCGCGCTGAACGCCTCGACGGCGCTGGCGGGAGTCTCCGGCGAGGACCTAGGGACCGCCGGCGCGCAGTTCCTCCGTCTCGGCGCCGGCGCGCGCGCCGAGGGCATGGGAGAGGCCTACACGGCCGTCGCGGACGCCTCCGATTCCATCTATTGGAACCCCGCAGGACTGGCGCGCCTGCGCGGGCAGGAAGCGACGTTCATGCACTCCTCCCTGCCCGCCGGCGTCAACTACGAGTTCGCCTCGTACGGCGCGGGCCTGAGCGGCGGCCGCGCGCTGGGCGCCGCCGTCCAGTACGTGTCCCAACCCGGCATCGACCAGACCGACTCGTCGGGCTTCGCGACGGGAAACGCGTTCCATCCCAGCGACCTCTCCGCCGCGCTAGCCGGCGCGCTCACGCTGGGCGACGATCTCGGCGTCTTCACGAACGCCCACCTGGGCGCCGCCCTGAAATACGTCCGCACGACGCTCACGAAATCCGTCTATACCGCGGCGGCCGACCTCGGCATCGTCAGCGCTCCGTTCGACGTCCTAGGACGAGAGGTGCGCGTCGCCTACAGCGCGCAGAACCTGGGCGGCACGCTCAAGTACCAGGTCAAGCCCGACTCCCTGCCCGCAACCCTGCGCCTGGGAACCTCCTGGATCATGACCGAAGGCTGGACGCTCGCGGCTGACTTCGACCAGCCGCTGGACAACCGCCCTTACCTGGCGTTCGGCACGGAATACCGCGTGCCGATATCCCCGATCGCCGGCGTCGCCGTCCGCGCCGGCGTCAACACCCGCGCGTTCGGCGATCCGGGGGGGATGAGCGGC
>CAIQSZ010000426.1 GCA_903874575.1 uncultured Elusimicrobia bacterium | reverse complement strand
TGGGCAGCGCTTCGCTGAGCGCGGCGGTGCCGAACACCGTCAGGTCGCCCGGGCCCAGATCGCGCGCGGTGCGCATCACGCTGGCGCCGAACTCCTCGATATCTCCCAGGTTGGTCCTAACGTTCGGACCCGGGATGTTGTCCATGATGTTGAAGCCGCGCTGATATTGAAGGTCCACGCGGGCGTCCGGGGTCTCATAGGCGAGCATCGACACGCCCAGCATGTCGGCGTCGCGGGGAGAGGTGCCGTTGGTCTGGTTCGAGTAGCCGCTTTCGTACGCGCGGCCGTAGCACAGCTTCGCGGCGAAGCCCGGCAGCTTGGCGATCTCGGGAGCGACGCCCAAGGTCGCGCCGTCGAACGCGTAGTCCACCAGCAGGGCGGGGATGCCGGCCGCGCCGTTGACCTCGCGGTCGTCGCGGACGTTGGTCGGCACGCCGTCCGTCGAGGGACGGCGTCCGGCGGAGAACCACGCCGAGGAGACGAACAGGTCCTTGACGGTCGCGTAAGCCTGGTCGACGTACAGCCCGCTGCCGGCCGGGACATGACCGACGGTGCCGTCGAAGGCCGTGTTCTGTCGGTCGGCGAAATAGCCCGCCTGCGTCGCGCCGCCGTCCTGCATGCCCCAGGTCTTGTTGGCGAGCACGCGCAGCTTCAGCGTGACGCCCTCGGCCACGTTCGCGTGGGCGTTAAGGCCCAGCCGGTTCGTCAGCAGCGAATCGTTCTTGAGCGTATTTGCCGGGACGGTGGCCCAGCTCCCGAACGCCGTGTACGTGGGAACCTTGGCGCGCAAAATATGATGCTCGACGCGCAGGTCTCCGCCGAACGTCAGCCACGACATCTTCGACGGCTCCGCGGCGGGCGCGGCTTCCTTGAGCGCGGCCACCTGCTTCGACAGCGCCTCGACTTTTTTGGCGAGTTCCGCGTCCTCCGCGCGAACGGACGGCGCGCCCAACGCCAGCGCGGCCAAGACTCCGGCCACGACCCTCATAAGACGACTTCGGTCATGCATGGTGCCTCCTTGAGAGCTTCATGAAGCGCGGATCGATGAACCGCGCGACGGCACGGCTAGCAACAATCACGCCATCATATTCATATCAACGCGCGTTTTGATATACGTCAAACTGCATACGATGCGCGCGCGATTCTCGCCTCTCGCGCGGCGCCGTGATATCATGGGTCCGTTGACCGCCTTGCAAGGCATCCGGGGATGTTGCTTTGAACCTCGGCTTTATGTGAACCTAGTCGTGTTCGTCCATTCATAAACGAGAGGCCCGCCATGTATCCAGTCTGGGAAGTGCCCCATCTGACCGCCGGGATGATCCTCGGACTTATCGCCACTTTCCACATGATGCCGGTGTATCTGTCCACCAGCGCGATGTGGTTCGCGATCTGGCTGGAGTCGCGCTCCGTCCGCGAAGGCCGGCCCGACCTGATGGATTTCGTGCGCCGCTACGCCCGGCTGGTGCTGATCTTCTCCTACGTCTTCGGCGCGCTCAGCGGCGTGGGCATATGGTTCGCGGCGACGGTCGCCGCGCCGCGCGCCATCTCCGGGCTCATTCACAACTACGTGTGGGGCTGGGCGACCGAATGGGTCTTCTTCCTTATTGAGATCGCGGCGATCTACGTCTACTACTACACCATCGACAAGGTGGACGCGAAAACGCACCTGAAGATCGGCGGAATCTTCGCGCTGGCCTCGTGGACGACGATGATCGTGATCGTGGGCATCCTCACCTTCATGCTCACGCCCGGGCGCTGGCCGTCCACCGGCGCCTTCTTCGACGGATTCTTCAACGAAACCTACTGGCCGCAGCTGCTCCTGCGCACGACCTCCATGTTCGCGGTCGGCGGAGCCTACGTGCTGGCGGTCGCCGCGAGCGGCAAGAACGAGCGCGTCCGCGTGGAGGTGGTGCGGGCCGGCTCCGTGCTGGGACTGGCGGGCATCGGACTCGGAGGGCTTTCTTTTTTGTGGTATTCGTCCTCGCTTCCCGATCCCATCCGCTCCAATCTGGCGGCGTTGATGACGCCCGGACTGCGCGGCGGCATGATTTACCCGACCGCGCTCCTGGCGCTTCTGTTCGCGATCTTCGCCGCCAAGCCCGGGGCCGCGCGCCCGTGGGCCGGCGCCGCGGCCCTGGCCCTGGTTTTTTCCGGGATATGGTCCTTCGAGCGGACGCGCGAATTGATCCGCAAGCCGTACGTGATCCCCAACTACATGTACTCCAACCAGATCATCGGCGGCGACGTTCCTTCCAAGGGCGTGTCCTCGGAGCTGGACCGCATCAACGATAAGGGGATCCTGCGTTTGGCGGCGTTCGTGCCCGACGAGTTGAGGACGGTGACCGACGCCAACCGCCTGCGGGCCGGCCGCATGGTCGCGCTGATCGAATGCTCGGCGTGCCACTCGCTCCAAGACAAGGGCCTGCGCCCCCTGCCCGAGCGCATCCGCCGCTTGGGGGCGACGGGTCCCGACGACGTCGCCTCGGTCCTGGACAGCCTGGGAGGCATCCCCTACATGCCGCCTTTCGCCGGCACCGCCGACGAAAAGCGCGCGCTCGCCGAATATCTTCTGTCGATCTCCAAGTGAGGTGACTCCATGGACACTCCCGCTCTGATCAAGACCCTCCAAGACCCGATGGGCATCCCGTTTTTCCCCGTCGTCTTCCAGGCGCTGATGGTGCTGACCTTCTCGCTCCACATCCTTCTCGTCAACGCGACGGTCGGCGCCGCCGCGCTGGCGGTCTACGGCCGGCTGGCGGGCGGGGAGTTCTGGACGAAGCTGGCCGGCTCGATGGCGAAAGCGGTGACGATGTCCGTGTCGGCGCTCATCGTCCTGGGCGTGGCGCCCCTGCTCTTCGTCCAGGTCATCTACGACCCGTTCTGGTACGCCTCGAACATGCTCTCCGCCGCCTGGGCCATCGGCTTCCTGCTCATCATGATGGCCGCGTTCTCCGCCAGCTACGCCGCCGTCGCGCGCGGCGATAAGCCCGGCGCGGCTCTTTTCGGCGCCCTGGCCCTCGCGCTGTTCCTCGCCGCCGGGGCGCTGATGCACGTCTTCAGCTATCAGGCGCTCCAACCGGAGCGATGGATGTCCTGGTACTCCCGGGCCGCGGGCGTGGACGCCTCGGGAACGACGCTTCACTCATTCTCCCTGGCGCGCTACCTGCACTTTATCATCCCTGGTTTGGCGGTCGGCGGCGTCTTCCTGATGCTGAGAAGCTGGTACCTGGAGCCCCGCGCCGACGCCGATCGGACCGCTCTCGACCGGGCCGCGCGCATCGGCTCCGGGCTCGCCTTCTGGGCGACCGCGGCGGAAACCGTCGCCGGCGTCTGGTGGCTGATGATCCTGCCCGACGGGCTCCGCTTCTGGCGCAATCCGACGTTCATAGCCTCCGCCGCGCTCGGCTTCGCCCTGCTCGGCCACTTCGCGCGCGTGCATTTCTTCACGGAAAAGCCCCAGCGCTCGGCGCTCGCGTCCGCGTCCGCCATAATCCTCGTCGTCCTCGCGATGTCGTCCGCGCGCGAGGCCCTGCGCATGGCGTATCTCGCGCGCTTCGAGTATTCGCCCTTAGCGCAGCGCGTGACGTTGGATTGGGGCAGCACGGCCCTATTCTTCGGGACCTTCGCGCTGGGCTTGGTCGTGCTCGCCTACGTGCTGGCGACCGCGTTCCAATCCGGACGCGTCGCGGGACGCTACGAAGCGGGTCCCCGCATGCAGGCGTGGGGGCGCGTCGCCGTCGGTCTTCTGATCGCGTGGATCGTGGTGGTCGCCGGACTCGGCGTGGCCGTCACGTTGCGCAACCACGGCGTGTGACGCAATCGGAACGGGACTTAATCGATAGAAGCCGCGACGGAGACGCCGAAGCTTTCACGAAGCTCGTCGCCCGCTACGAGGACCGCATCTTCCGCCTGGCCAAGCGCGTCTGCGTCGGCATGCCGGCGGACGCGGACGATGTGTACCAGGAAACCTTCCTGACCGCGTTCGAGAAGCTCAAAAGCTTCCGGCGGGACTCCGACCTGGGCACCTGGCTGTACCGCATCGCGTCCAACCTCTGCTTCATGCGCTACCGCAAAAAGAAACGCGAGCCGTTCGTGCCCCTGTTGGATAGGCCGCATGATCACGAGGACGGCGAAGGCCCCGCGTTGAGCGTCCCCGACCGGACGCCCACGCCCGAGGAAACGGCGCGCAAGAAAGAACTCCAAGCCGCCGTTGGCGAGGCGCTGGCGCGCCTGCCGGCGGACTACCGGCTGATCGTCGTCCTGCGCGACGTCGAGGGGATGTCGAACGAGGAAGCCGCGAAGGTGCTGGGAATCGGCGTCGCCGCGGTCAAATCCCGCCTTCACCGCGGGCGGATGTTCCTGCGCGACGAGTTCGAGCGGGCGTCGTCGCCGAAGGCCGGGCGATGACGAAAAATTACCGCGAATCCTTACGCTCCCCCGCGCATCTCAAGTCCATGGACCTAAAGGGACTGTCCTGCCGCAAGCGCGTCGCCCTGCTGTGCGACTACCTGGACGGCGAACTGCCCGCCGCCGCGCGGCGCATCGTCGCCGCGCACCGCCGCTCGTGCCTGCCCTGCGCGCGCGTGCTCGCCAGCCTTGAGTGCACGCTCTCGGCGTTGCGGGAGCTTAGGACGCCCGCGCGGATTCCGGCCGCCGCGCGAAGATCGCTGCGCGCCGCCCTGCGAAGCGCGGCGGGAAAGCGACGAAGACAGGAGAAAAACCAATGAATCTTGAAAGTATCCGCCCATGGCTCCTTCCGGCGGCGGTCGCCGGATTTTTCGGCTGGCGCTTCCTTAGGTTCCGAGCGATTAAAAGCCGCCTCCCGGAGTTGCTGCGCCGAGGCGCCGTCGTCGTCGACGTGCGCGGTCCCGCGGAATTCGCCGCCGGCGCGCGGCCGGGCAGCGTCAACATCCCTTTGAGCGACCTGACGAGCCGGATGGGAGAGTTGGACCCGGCCAAACCCGTGGTCGTATGCTGCGCCTCCGGGACGCGCAGCGCCGTCGCGCGGAAGCTCTTGAAAGCGCGAGGGTTCAAGGAAGTCGTCAACGCCGGCCCTTGGTCGAATACGCTCACGGCGTGAGGGCCCCGGGGCGCCGCCGCGAATCTTTTCCACTCCTCGCGCATCAAAACTGATAAGAGGTGGAATCACGATGCCTATCATCCTGTTGCTGTCGTTGCTCATCGCACCCGCGCGCGCGGCGGACCTTTCCTCCGTGGTGAACGCCGCCGTTTTACGCTCTCCCGCGGCGGCCGAGGCGCGCGCCCGACGGAAGTCGGCCGACGCGGCGGGTCGCGAGGTAACGCGCAGCCGTCTGCCGCGCCTGTCGGCCGCTGGCTCGTTTACGCGCAGCGACGACCCGTTGTTTTCCTTCGGTTCCCTCCTTCAAGAGCGCCGCGTGACCCAGGCGGATTTTGATCCCGCCCGCTTGAATCGGCCCGGTTATAAGACCGCCGTGCACGGAACCCTGGAACTGGGCGTGCCGCTGTTCACCGGCTTCGAACTGACGCGCGCCGCCGAACTCGCGGAGCTCTACGGCCGGGAGGCCGACGCCTGGGGCGGAGCCGCCGCCCAAGGCGTGCGGCTGCGCGCCGTAACCTCCTATGTGGCGCGCCTGGAAGACCGCGATCTGCTCGCCGAACTCGACGAGCGCCTGAAGTCGGCGGCGACGGCGATCGAACGGGCGGAGCGCCTGCGCAGGCAGGGTCTCGTCCTCGGCTCCGACCACCAGGCCGCGCTCGCCATCCTATCGGGCCTGAGGGCGCGGCGCGCTCAGGCCGCCGCCGAGAAGTCCGCGCACGACGCGGAACTCTCCGCGCTCCTGGGCGCCGCCGCGCCGGACGCCGCGGGAACGCTCGGCGCGTGGGCCCCGCCTGTCGAAGACGACGCGGCGCTCGTCAGCGCCGCCCTCGCCGCCAGACCGGACTTGCGCGTCGCGGGGCTGAGGCGCGAGCAAGCCGCGGTGCGCGTGCGCGGCGCGGACGCCGGCCTGTCTCCCGTCGTGGACGCGTTCGCCGCGCTGGAGACCAGCGACGACGGCCTGGGAAGCGGCGCGGCCGCGGCGCGACGGATCGGCGTGCGCGCGAGCGTTCCCTTCGGAGATCCGGCGTATTTCGCGCGCCGCGCGCGGGCGCGCGCCGACGCCGACGCGCAGCAGGACGCCCGGGCTTCCCTGGAGGACGCCGTGCGCGGCGAGGTCCTGGCCCGCGCCGCGGGCGTGCGCGGACTGGGCGCCGTTGCTCCCGAGCTGGACGAATCGCTGGCCCGAGCCCGCCAGTCTCTCGACGAGGTGCGGCCGCTCTACCGCGAAGGCCGCCAAAGCGTGATGGAAGTCCTGCGCGCGGAGGAGGCGGTCGCCAAGCTGGTCGAGGCGCGCCTGGACGCCCGCCGCCGCCTGCGCGCGGACTGGGCCGCGTTGCGCGCCGCCGAAGGACGGCTCGACGACGAGGCGATCATGACCCTGGGCCGAAGCTTGGAGGACGCGCGATGAAGACTCAAGAAGCCCCCATCCTCGGACCCGCGGGACGGCTGGCGCAGGCGTTCGTGCGCTCGAAGCTCACGGTGCTGATCGCGCTGGCCGCGGTCGCGCTCGGCGCGCTCGCCGTCGTGCGCCTGCCTCGCGAGGAAGAGCCTCAGATTTCCGTGCCGATGTTCGACGTGATGGTTCCCATGCCGGGCGCGTCGGCGCGCGAGGTCGAGGAACAGCTGGTCGCCGTCGGAGAGCGCAAGCTCATGGAGATCCCGGGCGTCGAGTACGTCTACTCCTCGGCCCAGGCCGGAGGCGCGTTCTTCATCGTGCGCTTCAAGGTCGGCACGAACCCGGAGGACGCCACGACCCGCGTCTTCGCCAAGACCGCCGCGAACATGGAGCTTCTGGCCCCCGGGGCGAGCCAGCCCCTGGTCAAGCCTCGCTCCATCGACGACGTGCCCATCCTGGCGCTGACGCTGAGCGGCGGCCTGGCCCCGCAGGGGCTGCGCCGCGCGGCGGCGGAGCTGCGCCGCGTGATCTCCACGGTCGACGACGTCTCCGATATCGAGATCTTGGGAGGCCGACGACGCCGCTTCTCCGTTTATTTCGATCCCGCCGCCCTGGCGCGGCGCCGCATGTCCCCCTTGGACTTGGCCGAACGCCTGCGCGCCGCCAACAGCCGCCTTCCCCTCGGCGCCGTGAACGCTCCGGACCGCGCGCTCAAGGCGGAAGTCGACGCGTCCATCCGGTCCGCCGACGACCTGAAGTCCGTGGTCCTCGGAACCTCGGACGGCGGCCCGGTCCGGGTCGGCGACGTGGCCCGGGTGGTCGACGGCCCCGACGACGACGAGCGCGAGGTTCTGGTCTACGGCGGGGCGGCGCTCGGCGCCGCCGGCGCCGCGCCGGAGCAGGCCGTCACCGTCCAGGTCTCCAAGCGCCGCGGGGCCAACGCGACCGCGGTCTCCCGAGCCGCGCTGGCGCGCGTCGAGGACTTCCGCAAGACCCTGCCGCCCGCGCTCAAGATCGCGGTCACCCGAGACTACGGCGAAACCGCGAAGAGCAAATCCGACGAACTGCTGTTTCACATGCTGCTGGCCACGCTGTCCGTGACCTTGCTGGTCGCGGTCGCCTTGGGCCTGCGCGAGGCGCTGGTCGTGCTGATCGCCGTGCCCGTGACCTTGGCCTTGACCTTGATGGTGTACTGGCTGCTGGGCTACACGCTCAATCGCATCACGCTGTTCGCCCTGATCTTCTCGATCGGCATCCTGGTCGACGACGCGATCGTCGTCGTGGAGAACATCCACCGCCACTTCGCGATGGGGGACGGACGGCCGCTGTGGAAAGTCGCCGTCGACGCCGTCGATGAAGTCGGCAACCCGACCTTGCTGGCGACCTGGGCGGTGATCGCGGCCATCCTGCCGATGGCCTTCGTCGGCGGCCTGATGGGCCCGTACATGCGACCCATCCCGGTCGGCGCGTCCTTCGCCATGCTGTTCTCGGTCTTTATCGCCTTCGTCGTGTCGCCGTGGGCGTTCGTGAAGATCTTGTCCTGGTGGCCTCCGGCCGCGTCCCACGGCCGCGTCGAAGAAAGCCGCCTGGACCGCCTGTACCGCGGGGTGATGGGCCGCTTGCTGGACGACGGCCGCGCGCGGGCCGCGTTCCTGGCCGCCACCGGGCTCCTACTGGCGGCCGCGCTCGCCTTGGTGCCGCTGAAAGCCGTCGTCATCAAGATGCTCCCGTTCGACGACAAGGACGACTTCGAGGTGGTCCTGAACATGCCGGAAGGCGCGTCGCTCGGCGCCACGCGCGAAGCCGTAGACGAAATGTCCGCGCGGTTGCGCGCGCTCCCGGAGACGCAGAGAGTCGTCGCCTACCTGGGCTTGGGCGCGCCGTACAACTTCAACGGTCTCGTGCGGCACTACTTCCTGCGCACGGCCCCGGACCAGGCGGACCTGGTCGTCCAGTTGACGCCGAAGGGCCGTCGCCGCCAGAGCCACGCGATCGCCCGCTCCATCCGCGCGGAGATCGCGGGAATAGCCCGCCGCCGCGGCGCGCGCGTGCAGGTGGCGGAAGTCCCGCCGGGCCCGCCCGTGCTCTCGACGCTCGTCTTCGAGGTGTACGGGCCCGACGCTGGCAAGCGCGCCGACTTCGCTCTCCGGCTCAAGGACCTTCTGGAAAAAACGCCCGAGATCACCGACGTGGATACCTACGTCCCGGACAAGGAACCGCTGGATCGGCTGGTCGTCGACCGCGAGAAAGCGACCCTCAACGGCATCGCCCCCGCGCAGGTCGCAATGGCGGCGCGCGCGTCTTTGGCCGGGTTGAGCCTGGATCTGGCGCACGTGGAGACTGAGCGCGAGCCCGTGGACATCCGCCTGCGTCTGCCCGCCGAACTGCGCCGCACGCTCGACGGCGTGCGCTCGGTGCCTCTGATCTCGCGCGCCGGCGCGCCCGTCGCCCTCGGCGCGCTCACCAAGACCGTCCGCCTGACCCAGGACGCGACCATTCACCACAAGAATCTCCGGCCGGTCTCCTACGTCATCGCCGACGTCGGCGGGCGCACCGAGAGCCCCGTGTACGCGCTGCTGGCTTTGAAGCCGCGCATCGACGCGCTGGCCAAGGAAATGGGCATCGACCTGGAAACCTTCTACACGCGCCTGCCCGACGACCCCGCCAAGCCCGCGCTGAAATGGGACGGCGAGTGGCAGATCACCTACGAGGTCTTTCGCGACATGGGCGCGGCGTTCGCGCTGGTTCTGCTCCTCATCTACGCCCTAGTGGTGGCGTGGTTCGAGTCCTTCACCGTTCCGCTGGTCATCATGGCGCCGATCCCGCTGTCCTTGGTGGGCATCCTGCCCGCGCACTGGGCGATGGGCGCCTTCTTCACCGCGACCTCCATGATCGGCTTCATCGCGGGCGCGGGCATCGTCGTGCGCAACTCCATCATCCTGGTGGACTTCGTCGAACTCAGGCGACGCGAGGGACTCAGCCTGCGCGACGCCGTCATCGACGCCGGCGACGTCCGCTTCCGGCCGATGCTGCTGACCGCCGCCGCCGTCGTCTGCGGCGCCGGCGTCATCCTCTTCGACCCGATCTTCCAGGGACTGGCCGTCGCGCTGATGGCGGGCGAGGTCGCCTCGACCCTGCTGTCGCGCGTGGCGGTGCCCGTGCTCTACTATATGCTGCAGAAGCGGCGCGAGGGCGCCGCCTAGGAGAATACAATGAGCCTCGAACACCGCATCCGCGCCATCGCCGGAACGTTCATCCTCGCCAGCCTCGCGCTCGCCCGCTACGTCGACGTCCGTTTCCTGTGGTTCACCGCCTTCGTCGGAGCCAATC
>CAIQSZ010000425.1 GCA_903874575.1 uncultured Elusimicrobia bacterium | reverse complement strand
GCGGCGACGACGGTCAGCAGGACGCTGAAATAGAAGCCCTTCAGGATGAAGGCGCCGACGATGCCCCGGCCGTAGAAGGAAAAATCAAGATTCATCGCCGGTCGCCTGCGAGAGCGTCCGCCGCGACCAGGCCGGGGATGCGCGCGCGCTTTTCGACGGCCGCCATGATCCGGTTGACCGCGAGGGCCGAAATCACATAAAGGCCCGTGACCGCCAGATATATCTCCACGCCGCGCGACGTTTCTTCCTGCGCCTGCATGGCGAACATGGTCAACTCGGAGACCGAGACCGCGAAGGCGACGGAGGAGTTCTTGAAGACGTTCATCGCCTCGCTGGTCAGCGGCGGGATCACGACGCGCAGCGCCGCCGGCAGGACGACGCGGCGGTAGCACTGCGCCGTCGTCAAGCCCAGCGCCAGGCCGGCGTCGCGCCGGCCCGGGGGCAGCGACTGGATGCCCGCCCGTACCTGCTCGGCGATCCGCGCCGAAGTGAAGAACCCCAGCGCCAGCGCGGCGAGCGCGCACCCCGGGACGCGCTTCATCGCCGGGAAAATGGCCGGCAGCACGTGATACCAAAGGAATATCTGAACCAGCAGGGGAACGCTGCGGAATGCCTCCACCCACGCGCCGGCGAACCGCGGCCAAAAAACGCCGTCGGGCCACGTGCGCAGCGCGCCGATCAGCACGCCGAGCAGCAACGCGAGGATGAGCGCCGAGACGGAGACCGCCGCCGTCCACCCCCACGCCGACAGCATCCACTGCCAGTAGGTGGGATATCTCCCGCCGGGATCCTCGAGGAAAACCTCCCAGCGCCAAGTCACGGCCGCGCGCGCCCCCGCGCCTCGAAAGTCATCTAATCGGCGTAGTCTTCCATGGGCTTGTCGTTGGGACGGGCCCAGGCGGCCTTGGTCGCGGCGCTGAGCGGCAGGCCCACCTTCGTGCCGGCCGGGGGAATCGGCTGCAGGAACCACTTGTCGTAGAGCTTGGCCAGTTCGCCGGACGCGATCAAAGCCTTGATGGCGTCGTCGACCTCCTTCTTGAACGCCGGATCGTCCTTGCGCATCATGCAGGCGATCGGCTCGACGGAGAGAACTTCGCCCGCGATCTTGAAGTCGGACGGACGCTTGGCCCTGGAGATGGCGCCGGCGAGAATCTGCCCGTCCATGACGAACGCGTCGGCGCGGCCGGATTCGAGGAGCAGGAAACTGTCCGCGTGATCCTTGCCGAACACCTCCTTGAAAGCTCCCACCCCGGCGCGCTCGCGCTTGCGCAGCGTGCGCACCGAGGTCGTGCCGGTCGTGGTGACGACGGTCTTGCCCGCCAAGCCGCCGATGGAGGCGATGCCCGAGTCGGCCCGGACCGCCATGCGCACCTCTTCCACATAGGTGGTCACCGCGAAGGCCACGTCCTTCTGCCGGGCGGCGTTGTTGGTGGTGGAACCGCACTCCAGGTCGACCGTGCCGTTCTGGACCAAGGGCACGCGGTTTTGCGAGGTGACGACCTGGGTCTTCACGTCCAGTTTGGGCAGACCCAAGCGCTTTTGCAGCGCGGACACGATCCGGTAGGCCATCTCGGTGTGAAAGCCGACGTATTTCCCGTCGCCGAGCGAATAGGCCAGCGCGCCCGAGGACTCGCGCACGCCCAAGGTGATGGAGCCGGACGCCTTGATCTTCGCCAACGTGCCCTCGGCTCGGGCGAACGTCCCGCTCGCGGCGGCGATGGCCGCCGCCAAAAACATAAGGCTCTTCTTCATGATATGGTTTCCCCCGCGCCCGAACGTCCGAGGTTAAGATATAAAATATCCTACAGCCTTCAGGTCAGGAGGGGCATGAGTCTGCGCGAATGGCTTCCGTCTTTGAAAGACTGCGTTCCCGTGATCGGCTTTGGAGCCGCCGTCATCCTGGGAGGAGCGTACCTGCAGCGCGACCGGATACGCCTTCGCACCGAGGGGATGGCGCTTCCCGGAAAAGTGGTGGATTTCCGCCCATCGCGCGATCGCGCGGGTTCGGCGTACGCCCCCGTCGTGGAATTCCGGGATCCCCGAGGGAACGTAAGGCGTTATACCTCGGATATGTCCTCTTCCTGGTCTTCCTACCACGTGGGCGAATCCGTGACCATGCTTTACCATCCGGCCACGGGAAAGGCGGCGATCCGTTCGTTCTCCGATCTTTACGGCCCGATGCTGATGATAACCGCCTTCGGCGTCTTTTTCGTCCTTTTCGGACTGGCCCCCTATCTCATCGCCCTAACGCTCTATTTTTTCCCGGGCTTGTCAGACGTGATCCTCAAAAAGCTGGGAACTTCTTTGGCCGCCGAAACGAAAAATCGCCGATAAGACGATTCTTCAACCGCGTCGGACTATGGGAGAACCTCTTTCCCCCATTTAATGATGGGAGTGGTGATCGGACTGACGTAAGGACGCAGGAATTCGACGACCGGGCGTATGAGCTTGTCGTATAACCACTCCAGGGCAGACCCGAGCTTCCCCCAAATACCGGAGGCAGGGGCGCCCGTCCCGGTGGAAGGCGATGGGGGCGCCATCATCGGCTTGGGCTCAGGCGTCAACGTCAGGAAAGAAGGCGTCGCCGCGGCGGAACCCTGAGGGGAAGCCGCTTGAAGAGCCTCGCACTCCTTCCTCACCGCCTCGGAGAGTCCGGCGGAGAACGCGCCTGACGGCGTTCGGGCGCCGTCGATACACTCCGCGGTCATATGGTTATGAGCATGAGCGCAGTTCACCACGATCGACGCCGCCTGCGCCGGATCCACGGTCTGCGCGACCGGAGCGGAGGAACCGCCGCGGCATACTTTGGCCTGCTCTTCCGGCGAAAGACTCCTGAAACCGTCGAGATCCTTCGCGGGATCGAGGGCCGGAGCCGGGGTTGCCGGAGCCGGAGTTAAAGCGGCATCGATGGCCTCTGAATCCGGCGCTTCGACGAATTTCGAATACCCGGGCGCGATGTCCGGGCCCAAGGATTTGAGAAACTTTCTGCGGTATTCCCTGAAAAATATCGCCTGATGAGCAGGGGCGTAATCGGGCCGCCCCGGCATGTAGGGAGCCGACTGGCTATCATAGGCTGCCCTCGCGGCCGGATCCAATAATTCCAATTCATTTGAAGTCAGCGGCACTACGACGGGAGGCCGCCAATCCGCCAGACCTTTCTGATAAGCCGCCTCCCGGTCCGGACTGCAGCCAAATTCATTGTGTTGCTGGAAATACGCCTTGATCTGTTCGGGATCCGGACTCTTGGCCAGCCGCAAGTACTCCGCCACCTCAAGCTGGCGCATCACGGTCTTGTTCAATTGATGTCCGGCGAGGTATTGCCGCACCTTCAGAACATATTCAGCCTTCTGTTGAGGGGACAGCGCCCTGGCCTGCATCCGGCTGTCGTATCCGGCGGAACGTTCACCTCCGAGCAGGCAACGCTCAGGATAGGTCAACTCCACGACGACAGAGGCCTGAGGCGGGGCCGGTTCCTCCGCATGAACCACAAGCAACCGGCCCGCCGCCGTCATAATGGAGAAGGCGACGGACACAACCATGACCAAGCCACGCATGAGAAACCTCCGCTGGGAAAACACCCTAGGAAAGGATAGCGCGCGGCCTAGAATTCGCACAAGAGTCCCTCGGGCCGAAAAGCACTAGGCCCGATGGCCTACTGGCCCGAACAATCATTCGACGCAGGGCTAAATTAAACAGTGGATTTATTGTTGCCATTCGGCACCTTGCAATGATAAACCACCCGCGAAAGTTCACCAGGATTTCGAAAATCGCCGCCGCGATGCTGTGTCTCGTCCTTTCTTCCGCCGGACTTCCAGCCGGGATTCTCGCGCAGGGCGCCCCGGCGTCAAGCGGAGACGACCTCCGCCAGCGGCTCAAGGATATCGGCCTGCCGGTGCGCGAAGCGGACCCCGAGCGCCAGGCCCGCCTGGACGAGCGCTCGCACATGCTCCAACGCCATCAGAAGCTGGCCATGGCCGCCGCAGTCCCCCTCACGTTGAACTTGTTCCTCAGTCCCGGGGAGAGAGAGAATGAGAACGGCCATACCTCGCAGAGCGGCTCTCCCGACCTCCACGCCGCAGTCGGGATGACGGGGGCCGCGCTTTACCTCGCGGCCGCCTACTACGCCTATCGCGCCCCGAGGATCGAGGGAAGCACCCGCAGCGGCACCACGCGCGTGCACCGCTGGCTTTCCTTCGTGCACTTTCCCGCGATGCTGGCGGCCGGCGCCTTGGGCGGGCTGGCCTACAGCCAGAGAAAGAACGGCCAGACCGTGCACGGCCTGGCGCAAAGCCACTCCGCTTTCGCTGTCGCGGGCACGGGAGCGCTGCTGGCGTCGTTCGCGGTGATGAAATTCGACCTCGGCTCCCGCGTCGGAGAGGAAAAAGTGAGATGAGGCCGTCTTTCCTGGCCGCCGTTCTCGCCTCCGCCTTCGCGACGGGAGCCTCGGCCCAGGACTGGGAGGTGGACGGCGGAACTTTGACCTACACCGTCACCCACACGCTGCACGTCGTCCACGGCGGAACGCACGACGTGCGCGGAAGCGTCGTATGCGGCCGGACCTGCGACGTCCTGGCGGCGGCGGCCGTCGATTCGTTCGCGTCCGGCGACTCGAACCGGGACCTGCACATGCTCCAGATCGTGCGCGGCGCGGCCCATCCCGCGGTCGCCGTCCAGATCGTTGAATTTCCGCTCCCTTCCGATCACGCCGGGGCAACCCTCGTCGACCTGGACGTGAGCTTCGCCGGCAAGCGTCATGTCTACAAGGGCGCGAGCGTCCGGACCGAGTTGGTCAAGGGGCTGTTGCGCGTCCAAGGGGTCGTCCCGCTCAGGCTGACCGACTTCGGCGTGGAGCGGCCCGCCTTCCTGGCCATGCCCATCAAGGACGAGTGCCCCGTGGAGTTCGACATCCGCTGGCGGCGCAAGACGGCCCGACCGGGAAACGCCGGCCGCTAAAGCAGCCCCTTAATAAAGCCGACGACTGCGTTGCACAACTTCCGGAAAAACCCCGTAATACTGGACCAACTAATCCCGCCCGAGGCCTCGGACGATGGTGCGATTTCCGGCGCCGGAGGAGGGGCTGGTGCAGCGCTCATTGGCAGAACGGCCATCGCTGGCGGGGTAACCGGCGCTTGCTCGGCAGCCAGTTCAGCAACCACCTGTTGCTGAGAAAAAGACACGCACGCTAATCTCACATCTTGGGAAAGCGCCTCCGTTTGGCCGTTGCGCACGCAAATTTCCATGCGAGTCCCCTGTCTATGACACTTCAAAATCTTATCCGGCATGGCGGCAAGTCCCCCGCCTTCCGAGGCTGGAGCTGGAGCAAGCTTGCCGGCGCACAGCGCGGATTTATCGGCGGGCGACAGCAAGCCGAACTCTTGAACATTTTGCCTGGGATCATTGCCGGACGCAACGGCGACTTCCGGGCGGGAAGCCAAGTCCGGCCCTTCAAAAAAATGCGCGATAGCACCAGGATCCGACCCTGTGGTGATCGTCAGATATCGATGACCGACTTCTTCACGTTTCGTTTCCTGTACAAGAGCACCCGCCACCTCTTTGTGGTACCGGCTAAAAAACTCCGTTTTCAGCCGCCTGGGATAAACCCTGCTGTCCGGCAAGTAATTTTGCAATTCCGCCTCGTATTTTTTTCTTGAATCCGGAGCCAACCTTGAGATCGCTTGGTCGACCAACGGAGCGGGTACGGCAGACTCCGGTTCAAAGTGGGCGGGTGAAAGTTTGTCAGGGGCAGTCAGGAATTTATCAATAGGACCTTTCTGGGCAGCGTTGATGCACGTCCCTCGTCCAATCTCACTACGCAATCTGCGGCAAATATTTATTTTTATATTTTGAACATACTGGGATTTTTCTCCGTCGCTCGTTCCTGTAGCACCCATCTCGTCCTGGTAGTCCGCTTAACCCTCTTGACCAATTGCCTTAAGTTCCGCGGGGGTCAACTGAGCTAATGGCAATGGCCGGGCGGATGGGGCCGAATCTTCGCCCGCCGCCGTCCCGACAAAGAAAGCCACGGACATAAGCACGAATAGAACACGCATACCAGACCTCCGCAGGAACGCCCGGGAAGAGGATAGGCCACGACTCCAATTCCCGCCAGGCCCCTTTGGGGTCGAAAGTTCCAGGCCGAATGGCCCAGGTTACTTCAGCTTCGCGAGTTCGGTCTCAAGGAGAGAGTAATCGCGCTCCTTGGTGATGTCGGCCTCGACATGGACCCAGGCGACCTTGCCGTCCTTGCCGATGAGGACGGTGGCGCGCTGGGAGATGTTCGCGGCGGGCAGGAACAGCCCGTAGGCCTTGATCGCCTTGCGGTGCATGTCGGACAGGAGGGTGTGCCGCAGGCCCATTTTCTCCTTCCAGGCCTGATGGGACCAGACGGAGTCGACGGAGATGCCGACGACTTCGGCGTATTTTCCGAAACGGGACAGGTCCTGGGAGAAGCAGACGTTCTCCTTGGCGCAGGTCGGAGACCAGTCGAGCGGGTAGAAAAACAGCGCGACGGGCTTCTTGCCGACGAAATCGGCGAGCTTCCAGTCCTTTTTCTCCGAGTCCGGAAGCGTGAAATCGGGCGCGACGGCGCCCACGGCGATCGGCGTGGTCTCGGACGACGCGGCGGCGATGGTCATATGCTCTCCTGGGAAAGGAGGGGTCAGGCTTGCAGGTTTGCAGTTATGCGTTCATAACTGCAAACCTGCAAGCCTGACCCCATCGTTAAGCCTTTACGAGCTTGATTTCGAGGGGTTTGAAGGCGGCGTTGCGCGTGCTGACGGCGGCGGCGACTTTGCGGGCGGTCTCCCGGAGCGCCTTCGCGGGCAGGGAGTCCGGATGAGAGACGACGATGGGGGTTCCGACTTCGGAGGCTTCGCAGACCCGCGGATCGAGCGGGATGCCGCCGAGAACGTCGACGCCATGGTCCTCCTTCAGCGCCTTGGCGGAGCCCGAGGCAAAGATCCGGCTTTCCTTCGAGCAGTGCGGGCAGACGAAGCCGGACATATTCTCGATGGCGCCCAGGATGGGCACGTTGAGCTTGCGGAACATGGCCACGGCCTTGCGCACGTCGGAAAGCGCGATGCTCTGAGGCGTGGTCACGATGACCGCGCCCGCCAGCGGAACGGTCTGGCAAAGGGTGAGTTGGACGTCGCCGGTGCCCGGCGGCAGATCCAGCACGAGATAGTCGAGCTCGCCCCATTTCACGTCCTTCAAGAACTGGCTGATGGCGCCGTGCAGCATGGGGCCGCGCCAGATGACCGGCTTGTCGGGGTCCATCAGGAAGCCCATGGACATGATCTTCACGCCGTGGCTGAAGGCGGGCTCGATCTTGCCTTCGTTGTCCGCGGCGGGCTCATAGCCCTTCACGCCCATCATCTGCGGCTGGTTCGGACCGTAGATGTCGGCGTCCATCAAGCCGACCTTGGCTCCGTCCAGCGCCAGCGCGACCGCCAAATTGGAGGCGACCGTCGACTTGCCGACGCCGCCCTT
>CAIQSZ010000424.1 GCA_903874575.1 uncultured Elusimicrobia bacterium | reverse complement strand
GTCCTCGCCGCCGCCGTCGTCGTTCCGTGGTTCGCCGCCATGCAGAAGCGCCGCCCCGATTTCCTGCATGTGTTTTTCGTCGAACAGCACTTCCAGCGCTACCTGACCCCGAAGTACAACCGCGGCGCGCCGTGGTGGTTCTACGGCGCCGTGCTTCCCGCGGGCCTGCTGCCGTGGACCGCGCCCTTCCTCGCCGGGCTGTGGCGCGCGGCGCGCAAGCCCCTGGGACCCGACTTCCGCGGTCCCGCGCTCGCCGCCTGGACGCTGGGAGTCGCCGCGTTTTTTTCGACCTCCCATTCTAAGCTTGCCACCTATGTCCTGCCGGCGTTCCCGCACGCGGCCCTGCTGGCCGCCGCGGCCCTCGACGAAGGCCTCCCGCCGTGGGCGAAGAAGCTCTCCCGCGCGCTCGGCGCGTTGCTGCTGGCCGCGACGGCCGCCGCCGCGGTCGCCCTCGCCGCGGGGCTGTTGCCCGCGAAGGCCTGGCCGCCTCGCGGCCTGCCGCCTTCGTCCCTGGCGCCTTTGTGCGCGCTCGCCCTCGGGCTGGTATCCGCTCTCGGCGCGTCCCAACTCGCCGCGCCGTCCTTCCGTCGGCCCGCCGCGGCCCTCACCGCCGCCGGCGCGCTGGCCGGAATCCTCCTCTTCGCGGGACTGCGGCTGGCCGCGCCGCTGGTCAGCGCGCGCGACGTCGCCGCCTCAATCCGCGAGGAGGCCCGCCCCAACGACGCGGTCTGGACCTACGGCACCTACCTCCACGGCCTGCCGTTCTACGCGCGCCGCCCCGTCGACAAGCTGGTGCTTTTCACCGGCGAGTTCCACTACGCCAAGCGCGACCCCGCCTACGCCGAACGCTTCGGCGACGACGCCGCCGTCTCGAGCCTGCCGCGAAGCGGCGGCCGGACCTTCGTCGTCCTGCGCGCCGGCGAGCGCCCGCACTTCCAAGAAACCGTCGGCGGCGGGAGCGCGTCGATCGAATCGTGGCGCGAGTACGGCCCCTGGTCCCTGGCCGTGGTGCGCGCGCGCTGAACTAAGGGCCTTCGCGGCGGACGCGGGTGCGGCGGCGGTCCTTGGCCGCGGCGGTGACGCGCCAGCGGCGGTTGCCGGCTTCCAGGGAAAACGGCGAGGGGGAGAACACCGCGAGCATGCCCTTGCGGAAGGTCTCGGCGTCGCCGCTGGCCTCGGCGAGGTCCTGGATTTCGGAGGCGTAGGCGCCGTGGGAGGCGCGGTACGCCTCCTCGATCCGGGCGACGATGCTCAAGCCTTCCTCGGCGCGCCGGATCGCGGCGAGGTCCGCTTCGGTGGGACGCAGAAGATTGGACCAGCCGTTCAACACGGACAAGGCGACTACGGCCGCCGCCGCCGCGACGAAGGCGAGGGCGCCGTTCGAGCGGCGCGGACCCGACTCGACGACGTAGGTTCCCGACAGGATGTCGTGCAGGGCGCGCGTCTTGGGATGGAACAGCGCGAGCCAGAAGCCGAAATTGCCCAGCGGCGCGCCGGCCAGCCAAACGAGCGCGCGCGCGAACGCGCGCAGCGGACCGGGAGAGAGGTCGGCGGCCGTCGTCACCCGCAGGCCCAGGAGGGCGTGGCCCGGGGTGCCTCCCATGAGGTTGCCGACGAACTGCCACAGGACCGCCAGCCCCGTCCACGCGGCGCCGTCCGCCAGGAGAAACGAATCGTCGAGGGGCCGACGAAGCGGGCCGCCCCAAAGCCATACGGTCGCCAAGGCGCCGACGGCGAACGGCAGCGTGTCGAGCAAATAAGCGACGAAACGGTCGCTGAAGCGTCCGGGGCGCAGTTCGGGCGTCGAATCCATCGCCCTCAGTATAGGAGGCTGGGGGGGACTAAATCAAGCTCCCGCATGGGCCTAAAGTTCCATATGCATATGGGTCCTCAGGCTCTTTTTTAGATGGGTCCGACGGGACATGCTCGATGGGCCGCTCGGTTCCGACAACCCCTTGAGTTCTCCCGTGGAGGCACCCCATGCTGCGCCGAATTCCGCTCGCCCTAGCCGCGCTGACCGCCGCCGCGCCCGTTTGGTCCGGTGAGGCTCCTAAAAAAGAGGCATGCGTCGCGTCCACGAACTCCGAATATCTCACGCTCGATAAATCGACGATCCGAACGAAGCGGATGGACGAGGCGCCCCGCACTTCCATGGCGGCGCTTACGACGGTCCGCTCCGCCGGACAAATCATCAATACGGCGCTGAAGCTCTGGAAGATCATCGAGGACAACCGCCCGGTCGTGAACGTGAACACGCAGTACGCGACCGCCCTCCCGAAGGGACCCAAGCACTGGACCGACATGGGCGGCTGGAAGTCTCCTAAGGGCGCGGTCTACGAGTTGACCGCCAAGAACCTCGCGGGCATCGAGGTCGTCCATGTCCGCTACCAAGTGCTGCGCACCTACGGCGGCCGCTACCGGGGCAAAGGCCAATACCTGACGGCGGTGACAGTGCAGCCGACTGTCAAGGTCGATTGGGGCTACCACTTCGACATGGACGCCTCCATCCCGGATCCCGGCATCGTCAACGTCGGCACCCCGGCCGACCCCGTCGCGGGCATGACGGTGGAACTGGCTTGGCGCGTGTCCACCTGCCTCATGGACTCGCGCGGCAAGGGCCTCTACTTCGTGCGGGGCGACGGAACCTTCACGGACGTCGGCGCCGGCTCCGACTGACGAAG
>CAIQSZ010000423.1 GCA_903874575.1 uncultured Elusimicrobia bacterium | reverse complement strand
AAATGTCTTCAATGCAACTAAGAAGCTCATACCATGGCGCCGGGTTATCACGAACGGGCGGCATTTTTCTAACGTCAATGTGCGTCGGTCGCATCGCCGAGATCAAGGTGCGGACCTCGTCGTTCGAGAGTATCTTGACCAAGCGCGCCTTCTCGACGTTCAGGATCTTGCCCTTGATGGGCAGGATGGCCTGGAACACGCGGTCGCGGCCTTGCTTGGCGGAGCCGCCGGCCGAGTCGCCCTCGACGATGAAGAGCTCGGACCGCTCCGGATCCCGCTCCTGGCAGTCGGCGAGCTTTCCGGGCAGGCTGGAGCCGTCGAGCACGCCTTTGCGGCGAGTGAGGTCCTTGGCCTTGCGCGCGGCCTCGCGCGCCTCGGCGCCGGCGATGGCCTTCGCGCAGATGGCCTTCGCGGTCGACGGGTTCTCCTCGAAAAAAGTCACCAGCACCTCGCCGACGATGGACTTGACGATGCCCTCGACCTCGGCGTTGCCCAGCTTGGACTTCGTCTGGCCCTCGAACTGCGGGTTCTGAATCTTCGCCGACAGCACGGCGCACAAGCCCTCGCGCACGTCGTCGCCGGTCACCGTGAAGTTCTTTCCCTTCAGCAGGTCGTACTTCTTGATGTAGTCGTTGATGACGCGCGTCAACGCCGAACGGAAACCCGCCAAATGCGTCCCGCCTTCCGGGGTCTTGATGTTGTTGACGAACGAGAAGACGGTCTCGGAGTAATCGTCGTTGTACTGAATGGCGAAGTCCACGACGACCTCTTCCTTCTCCTTCGTCATCGAGATCGGTTCGCGGTGGACCACCTTCTTGTTCGTGTTGAGGTGCTGCACGAACTGGGAGATGCCGCCCTCGTAGTGGAACGCGTGGCGCTTATCCTCGCGCTCGTCGGTAATGGATATCTTCGCGCCGGCGTTCAGGAACGCCAACTCGCGAAGACGGTTGGCGAGTATTTCGAAAGAGTATTGGTGGCCGTTGAAAATATCGGGATCCGGCTTGAACGAGATGTTGGTGCCATGGGAGTCGGTCTTGCCGACCGCCTTGACGTCCGCATCGGGTTTCCCGCGTTTATACTCCTGGGTCCATATCTTGCCGTCGCGATGAATCTCGGCCTTCAGCCACTCGGAGAGCGCGTTGACGCAGGTGACGCCCACTCCGTGCAGGCCGCCGGAAACTTTATAGGCGCCCTTATCGAATTTACCGCCCGCATGAAGAACGGTCAGGATGACTTCAAGAGCGGACTTCCCCTTGAACTTAGGATCCTTCATGGGGTCGACGGGAATTCCGGAGCCGTCGTCCTTGACGGTGATGGAGTTGCCCTGGTGGATGAAAACGTCGACGGCGGTGCAGCGCCCGGCCAAGATCTCGTCGACGGAGTTGTCCACGACCTCGTAGACCAGATGGTGCAGACCGGAGGGGCCGGTGCTGCCGATGTACATGGCGGGACGCTTACGCACCGCCTCCAGGCCCTCGAGAACTTGGATATTGGATGCGTCGTACTTCTTCTCTTCCTGCTTGCCCATGTCGGTCGTCTCCAGCGCGGCTTCGGACATCGTCTCCTCCACAATTTTCAGGAACGGCGACGACTTGCTAGCGGTATGAGGCCCGGACCGCGACGATCCACGGTCGACTGAAATATTTATTGAGGGATTTCACCAACCCCTCGGACCGCATGTGCAACTCCTGCGTGGCGGCCGAGCTTTTCGGCCGGACGTACAGCACCCCTTTCTTCACCCCGACCAATCCCCAATGCTTCGCGTAAACGCCGCACTCTTTATCCCACACGGAACCCAGTATCGTCAACTTATCGTTGACGGTCCCGTTGCGGTATGAAAAACTCTTGACCAGGTCGCCGGCGGTCGACCAGCGCTCCGGCCTGCTCAGGTTGGCCATCAGAGGCGCATCGGCATCACGACGAAGCGATAGCCCCCGTCGGCGACGCCCGGTTCGAATAGGGCGGGGTTGACGGGAGTCGTCATCGCGACGACGGTTTTATCGACGTCCACGTGCTTCAACGCGTCCATGACGAATTGAGGATTGAACGCCGTCGCGAAATCGGCGCCGGAATACTCCACGGCGAGGTCCTCGGTAAACTCGTTGTTCTGGCTGGAAGCCGTCACGGTCAGCAGGCCCTTCTTAAGCGCGTACTTCACCGAGCCGCCTCGGTCCACGGCGCACAACGACGCGCGTTTGGTGACCGCGAGAAGATCCTTCGTCGGCGCGGAAAAGATGACCTCGCGTTTCGTGGGAATGACTTGTTCGTAGTTCGGAAAAGAGCCCCCCACCAGACGCGAAAGAAGCGTCGTACCCTTGAGTTGGAAGGTGATCTGGTTATCGGTGACCGCTACCAGCATCTTCTCCTCGGAACCTTCATGAATGTCAAGGACGCCGAGCAAGCGCAGGAACTCGGCCAAGACCTTCGTGGGGACGATGACCGCGAACTCCTTGTCATGGGGCAGGATATTCTTGGCGCAAACCGCCAAACGGCGGCCGTCGGTGGCCACCATCTCGAGCGCGCCCTTCTTGGCCGCCCAAAAGACTCCGTTGAGCACGTGGCGAGTTTCGTCCGAGGACGCCGCGAAAATCGTCTTCTTGACCATCTCGCCGACCAACGCCGCGGGAAGCTCGAAGGCGCTCGCCTTGTTGAAATCGGGAAGTACGGGATATTCGGACTTGGACGCGCCGACGATGCCGAAACGGGAGCGTCCGCACTTCAACGACACCTTGCCGCCCGCGTCCACGGAAAGCTGGATATCCTCCCCTTCGGGAAGGCTGTGCAGGATATCGGAGAACTTTTTGGCGGGGATGGTGATGGAGCCTTCGCTCTCGATGTCCGCCTTCAGGTAATGCTTCACGCCCATCTCAAGATCCGTGGATACGACCTTCACCTTCTTGCCTTCCGTTTCCATCAGGAAATTCAAAAGAATAGGAAGAGTCGTTCGGGAGGACAACGCCGATTGGATGGTCTGCACGCCCTGTGCCAGTTCATCCTTGCTTATGGTAATCTTCACTTTTTCATCCTCTTCTTCATCAAGCGGGGGAATCGGGGGATAACAAGGGTTGCCTTGGGCTTATTCATGAACGCCCCTGTTGACAACTCCACCGAGTTATCCACGCCGTCCACAAGCCCGTCGTTTATCCACGGATGGAGGAAACCTTCCACAATCCGTCCCCAGGCGCGAATCATCGCTCGGCCGCCTTAATGTCGGCTTGGAGGCGGTTGATGAGTTCAAGGAAAAACGGGTCGTCTTCGATTTTTTTCTCGATCTTTTTGCGGGCGTGGAGAACCGTGGAATGATCCTTGCCTCCGAACGCGCGGCCGATATCCGTCGAGGACATTTCCGTCATCACGCAGGACAGATACATCGCGACTTGCCGCGGCAGCGCGATCGATGCCGTGCGTTGGTGTCCTTTGATGTCTTTGACTTCGACCGAATACTTCAACGCGACCACCCGTTGGATGGTTTCAGCGCGCACCGGACTGCCGTCGTCGGCCATGATGGTGTCCTTCAGGATATCGCGCGCGTCGTCTACGGTCAACGGCGTGCCGGTCATCGACTGAAAAGCCTTAAGGCGGATGAGCGAACCTTCAAGCGAGCGCACGTTCGTCTTCACCGAAGAGGCGACGAATAAAACCACGTCGTCGGGGACCGAGAAGCCCTCGATGGCGGCCTTTTTGCGCAGGATTGCGATGCGCGTTTCTAAATCCGGCGCCTTGATGTCGGCGACGAAGCCCCACTCCAGACGCGAGATGAGCCGCTGCTCCAGCGGGGTCATCTCCTTGGGTGAGCGGTCGGAACTGACGATGATCTGCTTGCGCGAATCGAAAAGGGAATTGAAGGTGTGGAAGAATTCCTGCTCGGAGCGTTCCTTGGCGATCAGGAATTGGATGTCGTCGATGAGCAGGCAGTCGAGCGAGCGATACTTCGCGCGGAAGGAATCGATCGCGTTGTTCTGCAGGGAGGTGATGAAGTCGTTGGCGAACTGCTCGCTGGTCGTGTAGAGGACGCGGGCTTTCGGGTGCTGGCGGCGCATCGCGTTGCCGATCGCGTGCATCAGGTGGGTCTTTCCCAGGCCGACGCCGCCGTAGATCACGTAGGGGTTGTATTGCGTGCCGGGACTCTTCGCGATCGATTCAGCCGTCGCGCGGGCGAGACGGTTCGACTCGCCGATGACGAAGTTCTCGAACGTGTAGCGCGGGTTCAGGTCGGAGAGGGCGAAGTCCGACTGCGGGGAGGCCTCGGGCACCGGGTCAGATGGCGGCAGGACCCGGGTGAGGTCGCGCTCGACGCGAAAATCAAGGCCGATTTCGGCTCCGGACGACTCCCGGAACAGGGTCAGTAGGCGCTTTTGGTAACGTTCTTTTATCCCATCCGAGAAAAATTTATTTGGAACTTTCAAGGTAAGGACGCCGCCTTCCAGGGAAAAGGGCTCAGCCGGCCTCAGCCAGAGATCGGCATTCTCCTCTCCGATCTCCGCGCGCAGTGATTCCATCGCCCGGCTCCAAAGCTCTGAAGCATCGGAAGTTTTCACAGGATGTCCACAAGAGTGGATAACTTGTTATCCACAGGATAAATCTTTATAATTTATGAATAATATTAATTAAGATTTCTTCGGCGGATTGACGTCGCCAAAGCCGACGCAACGCGCGGGTAAGCGTCTGCGCACGAGGCCCCATCCTAGCTCATTTTCCCCTATGCAGTCAACCTCGGGCCTCCGCGTTCGTTGACACCAGGGTCCTCAATTCCTAGAATGCAACTACCATGGAAATTCAGCTTACCGCCAAACAACTCAAGATCACGCCGTCTTTGCGCGAGTACGTTCAACAAAAGATGAGCAAGGCGCAGAAATATTTCGACCACATCGTCTGGGGCCAGGCGTTCCTCTTCGTTGAGAAACGCGCTCACAAGGCGGAAATGATCGTCCACGCCCCAGGACAGACGTTCCGAGCGCTCGCGACCGCGGCGGACCTCTACTCCGCGATCGATCTCGCCTCCGATAAGATCGACGCCCAGCTTAAGAAGCATAAGGAGCGCGTCAAGACCCGCCACAAGCCTAAGACCTCGGAGACGATGTCCGACGCCCTGCCGCCCGTCACGACGACGTTCTCCGTCGTGCGTCAGCATGTGGAGCCCAGCTCGCCCGAGCGTGCGATCGAGGAGATGGAGGCCGCCGGCCACGACTTCTACGCTTTCCTCGACCGCGACACGGATCAAATCCAGATCGTCTTTCGCCGCATTGACGAGACCTACGGCATCGTCCAGCCGGTCCGCAAGACGAAGCGCTAGACGTGCAAGTCGGAGAAATGACCGTCGGCGACCTTCTCAAGGAGCAGGGCGATAGGTTGCGCCTTGAGTTGCTGTCGGGGGAGAAGGCCCTCTCGCGCAAGATTTCCGGGGCCGACCTCAACCGTCCCGGCCTTGCGCTGTCGGGCTTCCTGGACCTTTTTCGCGCCGAGCGCGTGCAGGTTTTCGGCGCGGGGGAACAGGCGTATTGCGCGAAGGCGGAGGCGAAAAAACTGGCCGACGCGTTGTCGGCGATGCTCTCGTCCGCGGACCTTCCATGCGTGATCGTCACGCATAACGCCGCCATACCGGCCGCCCTGGCGCAGGCCTGCAAGAAGCACGGAGTGCCGCTGTTGCGCTCGGGGTACGACACCACGACGCTGACCGGAGAGCTCTCCGAGGCGTTGGAGGCTCGGTTGGCGCCGACGACGACGGTGCATGGCGTGCTCGTCGACGTGTACGGTCTGGGCGTCCTCATCCAGGGCGATGCGGCCATCGGCAAGTCCGAGTGCGCTCTCGAACTTCTCAAGCGCGGGCATATCCTGGTCGCCGACGACGCGGTCCAGGTCCAGCACCGGCGCGGCGGCGTTCTGCGGGGTTCATGCCCCGAGCCCTTGCGCAATCACATGGAGATACGCGGCCTCGGCATCATCGATGTCAAGCTCTTGTTCGGCATCGGCGCCATCTTGGATCGCACCCGCATCGAGCTGGCGATCAAACTGGAGCAGTGGAACGAGGCCGCGGCCGTGGACCGCACCGGTCTCGAGAATCGCAAACTCTCCATCCTTGAAGTCGAAATTCCTCTCATCCGCATTCCCGTCAGCCCGGGCAGAAACCTCGCCGTCCTTATCGAGGTCGCGGCGCTCAATCAGCGCCTGCGCTCCCAAGGCTATTTCTCCGCCGAGACGTTCAATAAGCGCCTCATCGAGCGCATGAACGCCAAGGAGCGAGGGTGAAGCGCGATCCGGCGCGGCCCGCCGAGCCGAAGCGCATCTTCGTCATTACCGGCGTCTCCGGGGCGGGCAAGAGCCAGGCGCTCAAGGTGTTCGAGGACTTCGGCTGGTTCTGCGTCGACAACCTCCCGATCGCTCTCGTCGACGATTTCGCGCGGCACGTCGTCAAGTCGCCGTCGCTGACCCGCGTCGCGCTCGGCATGGATGTGCGCGAGGGCCGCATGCTCTCGGTCCTGCCTCCGCTTCTGCGAGAGCTCAACCGGAAGGGTCTGCGCATCAGCGTCCTCTTCCTCGAGGCCTCCGACGAATCCATCGTGCGCCGGTTCTCGGAGACGCGCCATCGCCACCCGCTCGGCGGCAAGGTCGCCGACGCGGTCAAGGCGGAACGCCGCCTGCTCGCGCCCATCAAGGGCGCCGCCGACAAGGTCATCGATACCTCGAACCTGACCCTCGGAGAGCTCAAGGAGAAGATATCGGAGACTCTGGGGCTTACGCGTACCCGCGAGATGACTCTCCAAGCCGTCAGCTTCGGCTACAAAAACGGCATCCCGATCGACGCCGACATCGTCATGGACGTGCGCTTCCTGCCCAATCCGCACTATCGTCCGGGCCTGCGCGCGAAGACCGGGCTCGACGCGCCCGTCCAGCGCTACATCCTGTCCCAGCCGATCGCGCGCCGATTCCTCAATTCCTGGCTGAAGATCATAGAGACCCTGCTGCCGCACTACGTGAAGGAAGGCAAGTCTTATCTGACCGTCGCGATCGGCTGCACCGGCGGCAAGCACCGCAGCGTCTTCTGCACGCGCTGGCTGGCTCAGAAGCTCCGCAGTTCCGGGCACCCCGTGCAGGAATTCCACCGGGACATCGCCACGTGATCAATTTCATCATTGTCACGCACGGAGAGTTCGGCGCCTATCTCATCGAGGCCGCCGAGAGCATCGTGGGCAGGCAGGTCCATGGCGTGCGCTCGATCTCGACCTCGTCGCGTCTCTCCGTGCCGGAGATCCGCGAGAAGATCTCGCTCGCGTTGCGCGATCTTTCCAATCCCGACGGCACCATCGTCTTCACCGACATGCCCGGCGGCACGCCGAATAACCTGGCTTTCCCGCTCGTCAAGGACGCGCCGCGCACGGAGATGGTCAGCGGCGTCAATCTGTACATGATCGTATCCGCGTTCAGCCACCGCGGCCGATTGACGCTTGAGCGGCTTCTGGAAAAGGTCGTCGCCGACGGCCAAAAATCCATTCGCGACGTGCGTTCCATATTCCAACTCGCCGCGGCGGGGGGGCGCTGATGCCGATCGAATTGCTGCGTATCGACGACCGCCTGGTGCACGGCCAGGTCGTCGAGGGCTGGCTGCCCTTCCTCGGCGTGGACCTCGTCGCCGTCGTCTCCGACGGCGCGGCGGAGGATCCCGTGCAGACCGCGCTGATGAGGATGGCCTTGCCCGAGTCGGTCGGCCTGCTTTCGTTGACGGTCGCCGATGCGCCCGCGGCGCTGAGCGCGCCGCAGGCGGCGGCGCGCAAGGTCATGGTGTTGGCGCCCGGCCCCTCGGAAGCGCTGGCCCTGCTCGAGAACGGAGTGGTTGTCGACCGCGTCAACGTCGGCGGCCTGCACTTCACGGTCGGCAAGGTGCAGCTCGGCCGCGCGCTGTTCCTGGACGAGAAGGACAAAAAGGCCCTGCTCGCCATCGTCGCGCGGGGCGTGCGCCTCGAGGGCCGCCCGCTTCCCTCGGACCCCGAAGAGGACCTGGGCGCCATGCTGGGGGGGCGATGACCTTGCTCGCTTCCGGCGTCGCGTGCGCGTCCGGGCTCGCCGTGCTGGAACTGGATGCCGCGTCCATAGGGCCGTTTTTGTTCGCGCGCCCGTTCGTCGTCGGGCCCCTCATCGGCTGGGCCCTGGGCGACGCTGGGACCGGCGCCGCCTTCGGCGTCATGTTCGAGGCGCTGACGCTCGAGGAACTTCCGCTCGGCGGGCGCCTGGAGCTCTCGGCTTCCATCGCCGTCGGCACGGCTGTTTGGTTGGCCGTCGGCCCCGCCGAGATCGCGCCCGAGGCCGCCTTTTTTGCGGTCTGGCCGTGGGCTGGGCGCACGCCGCCATGGAGCGCCGCCTGCGGCTCTCGCGCGCCGGCCATGCGCGGCGGGTCGAATCTTCGTTGTCCGAAGGACGAGCGTCCAGGCTCGGCCTCGAATTGTCGTCCGCGCTGGCGCTCCAGGCCGCCGCGACTTTCGCGCTCGTCTTCATTCTGCTCTCGGCCGCGGGATATCTCGGGCCGCGCGCCTGGATCGCGGTTCCCGAGAGCCTGCGCGCCGGCGCGCGCTCGGCGTTTCTCGCCGCTCCATGGCTCGCGGGTGGAAGCTTGGCGGCGTCGCTGTTGAGGCGCGGGTGAGCGTCCGCGCTCCGCGCGTGCCGTTGTTCCTGCGCTCCTTCCTGCTCCAAGCGGGATTCAGCGGTGAGCGGCTTCAAGGCCTCGGGTTCGCCTGGTCGATCGATCCCGCGCTGCGCGCCGCCTATGCCCGCGATCCCGAGGGCCTGGCTTGCGCGCGCGCACGGCATCTCGCGGCGTTCAACGTCCAGCCGCATGCGGTCGGAGTCCCGCTTGGAATCGCGTCCCAACTGGAGATTCTCTCGGCCGCGGGAGACGCCTCCGCGGCGGCGCGCGCCGTTCGGCTTAAGTCCGCGCTCGGTGCGGCGCTCTCCGGTGCGGCCGATGCGTTCTTCTGGGGCTCTCTGCGGCCTTTGGCGGGCGCGTTGGCCGCCTGCATCGCGACCGTCGGCTTCGTCGCGGGACTTGGTCACGCGATTCCGGCCGGGGTCGTCCTCGGGCTCGCCGTTTTCAACGGTCCGGCGCTGGCGGCGCGCTGGAGGGGCCTAGGGCTCGGTTTGAGCGGCGGCGAGAGCGCCGCGGCCGCCGTCGCCGGACTTCCGGTTCAGCGTTGGATCCGCGCGGCTCGTCTGGCCGCGGCCGTTTTTGTTTTCGCCGCCGCCGTAGCCGCCCTGGGGTTGCCGTTCGTCCATCGCGTGGGCGCGGCCGCGGCGTTTGCCGTCGGCGCCGGGTTGTCCCGCTTCGTCGGCGGGCCGCTGCGGCTGGCGGCGGCGGCCGGGCTTCTGGGGCTGGCGGCTTCGGCCGCGGGGTGGGGCTGAGATGACCGAAAGGATATTCATCGTCAAGAATCGGCTCGGCCTGCACGCGCGGCCGGCGGCCATGTTCGTCAAGGAAGCCGCCGCGCACCAGTGCTCGGTCGTCGTCGTCAAGGACGGTCTAGAGGTCAACGGCAAGAGCGTCATGGGTCTTATGCTGCTGGCCGCCGAGAGCGGCTCCAAGCTGACCGTCCGCGCCGACGGCGCGGACGAGGCCGAGGCCCTGACTGCGCTGGCCGGGATCTTCGAAAGGAAGTTCGACGAAGAATGATCGTCATCAAAGGGATTTCCGCCAGCCCCGGCATCGCGATCGGCAAGGCCTATGTGGTCGAAGACGAGGACATCGTCGTCGAGCGGGTGAATATCTCGCGCGAGCGCATCCGCGAGGAGGTCGCGCGCTTCAAGGCCGCCCAGAAAGCGACTCTCCGGGATCTCGACGCCGCGGAGCAGAAAGTGCTCAAGGTCCTCGGCAAGCAGCACGCCAAACTCATCGACGCCCACCGGCTGATCCTCAAGGACTCGCTGATCACCTCCGACGTGCCCAAACGGATCGTGGACGAGTGCGTCAACGCGGAGTTCGCCTTGTCGGAGGCGCTGGAGGCGGTGAACCGCCAGTTCGAGAAGATGGACGACGAGTTCTTCCGCGAGCGTCGTCACGATCTATTCGACGTCGGAAAGCGCCTGCTTCTGCACCTGATGAAGCGGCAGAAGAAAAGCCTAGCCGACATCGACCACGAGTGCATCCTGATCTCGCGCAATCTCCTCCCGTCCGACACCCTCAGCCTGAAGGAGACGAAGATCATCGGCTTCGCGACCGACCTGGGCGGCAAGACGTCGCACACCGCCATCCTCGCGCAGAGCCTGGAAATTCCCGCCGTCGTCGGGCTCTCCGACGTCAGCCGCCGCATCAAGACCGGGGACATGGTCATCCTCGACGGAGAACAGGGCATGGTCATCATCGCTCCCGGGCCGGAGACCGTCGCGAAGTACGAGAAGGTCCAGCAGCGATCGCTCGCCGAGGAGAAGTCGCTGGAGGGTTTGCGCGGCCTGCCGACGGTGACGATG
Source organism: uncultured Elusimicrobia bacterium (assembly GCA_903874575.1). Taxonomy (GTDB): domain Bacteria; phylum Elusimicrobiota; class Elusimicrobia; order UBA1565; family UBA9628; genus GWA2-66-18. Next base: position 7,870 of record CAIQSZ010000423.1, on the reverse strand, counting down.
GACGGCCGAGGTTTCCGGCTCGAGACGAACCTGGATTCCCCCGACGAGCTCAAGAACGTCGTCGCGCTCCAGTCCGACGGCATCGGCCTGTTCCGCACCGAGTACCTCTTTTTGAACCGGACCGACGTCCCTTCAGAGGACGAGCAGACGAAGGCCTATGTCGCCGTCGTGAAGGCCATGGATGGACGCGAGGTCGTCATCCGGACCGCGGACATCGGGGGCGACCGCCTCTCCCAGTTGGGCATCGAGGGCCCGAAGAACGAGACGAACCCCTTCATGGGGCTGCGCGGCGTGCGGCTGTTCCTGCGCCATCTTGATCTTTTCAAGACTCAGTTGCGCGCCGTCCTGCGCGCCTCGACGAAAGGCAAGGTCCGCGTGATGATCCCGATGGTTTCGTCGGTCGGCGAGGTCGTCGCCGCGCGGCGCCTGCTTGAACAAGCGCAGGCGGAGTTGGCCGCCGAGGGCGTCGAGTTCAAGGAGGAGATCGAGTTGGGCATCATGGTCGAGATCCCCTCGGCCGCCATCCAGATCGACTCGTTTTTGCCGCACGTGGATTTTCTGTCCATCGGCACCAACGACCTCATCCAGTACGTGCTTGCCGTCGACCGCATCAACGAGCACGTCACCCATCTCTACGATCCCTACCATCCCGCCGTCGTGCGCCTGCTCGACCACGTGGTCCGCACCGCGCACTCGAAGGGCAAGTGGGTGAGCGTCTGCGGCGAGATGACCTCCGACCCTCGCGCGGTGCCGTTGCTCGTGGGGCTCGGCGTCGACGCCATGTCGGTGTCGCCGCGCATGTTCCTGCGCGTCAAGCAGGCCATACGGGAACTCAAGCACGAGTCGATGAAGAAGATCGTCGCCAAGGCCGTCACCTGCGCCGAGTCCGACGATATCCGTCGCCTCTTGGAACAGAATTCATGACCGCGCCGTCCCGCATCCGCAATTTCTCCATCATCGCGCACATCGACCACGGCAAGTCGACCTTGGCCGATCGGCTGCTCGAGATGACGGGCACCATCGCGCGCCGCGACATGCAGGCGCAGATCATGGACTCCATGGAACTGGAACGCGAGCGCGGCATCACCATCAAGGCCAAGGCCGTGCGCATGGACTACACGGCGCCGGACGGGGCGAAGTGGCTCTTGAATCTGGTCGACACCCCGGGCCACGTGGACTTCACCTATGAGGTGAGCCGCGCGCTCGCCGCGTGCGAGGGCGCCTTGCTCGTCGTCGACGCCACCCAGGGCGTGCAGGCGCAGACTCTGGCCAACGCCATGCTGGCCCAGCAGGTCGGCCTGCGCGTCATCCCGGTGATCAATAAGATCGATCTGCCCTCCTCCGACGTCGACGGCACGCTGGAGCAGATTTTCGACACCCTGAAGATCATCGAGGATCCCGTTCTTATCAGCGCCAAGAGCGGGCAGGGCGTCCAAGACGTTCTGGACGCCGTCATCCGCGAGATCCCCGCTCCCGCGGGTGACCCGGACGCTCCGCTGTCCGCGCTGATCTTCGATTCCAGTTACTCCACTTTCCGCGGCGTCATCCTGCTCGTGCGCATCGTCGACGGCGTGCTCAAGAAGGGGATGACCGTTAAATTTTTCTCGACGGAGACCGAGGCCGTCGTCGAGGAGGTCGGTTTTCTCAGGCCCAAGCAGGTCCCGTCCGAATCGTTGTCGGCCGGAGAGGCCGGCTACATGATCTGCGGCATCAAGGACATCCACTCCGTGCGCGTCGGCGACACGGTCATGGAGAAGACGCGGCCGCTGGCGGCGCCTTTGCCGGGCTACAAGGAAGCCAAGCCCGTCGTCTTCGCGGGCATCTTCCCGATCGACCAGACCGAGTACACCGCTCTCAAGTACGCGCTGGACAAGCTGAACCTGGAGGACTCGTCGTTCAACTATACGGCGGAGACCTCCTTGGCTTTGGGCTTCGGCTACCGTCTGGGTTTCCTCGGACTGCTCCACATGGATATCGTCAAGGAGCGGCTCCAGCGCGAATTCGACCTGGACCTGATCGTCACCGCCCCCAACGTGATCTACCGCGTGCAGACCTCCGACGGCAAGTGGACCGTCATCGACAATCCGGCCAAATTCCCGCATCACGGCGAGATCAAGGCCATCGAGGAGCCGTTCGTCCTGTTGACCATCGTGCTTCCCATCGAGCATCAGGAGCCGGTCCTCAATCTCATCAAGGAGCGCCGCGGCGTCTACGTCGGCATCGAGTACCTGTCGCCCACGCGCATGCTCATCAAGTACGAACTCCCGTTGGCCGAAATGGTCGTTAATTTCTACGACCGTCTGAAGTCGGTTTCCAAGGGCTACGCGACGCTGGATTATCATCCGATCGATTACCGCGAGTCGGACATGGCCAAGCTCGAGGTGCTCATCCACAAGGAGCCCGTCGACGCCCTGAGCCAGATCGTCCACCGCGACAAGGCCCACACGGTCGGCGCCAAGCTCTGCGCCAAGCTCAAGGAGCTCATCGACCGGCAGAATTTCGAGGTCGCCATCCAGGCCAGCATCAACGGCAAGATCATCGCCCGCGAGACTTTGGGCGCCAAGCGCAAGGACGTCATCGCGAAGTGCTACGGCGGCGACATCACCCGCAAGAAGAAGCTCCTCGGCAAGCAGAAGGAAGGCAAGAAGCGCGCGAAGATGATTGGGACTGTCGAGGTTCCCCAGGAGGCCTTCTTGGCCGCCCTGAAAATTGACGAGGACGGCGACTAAACAAATGGAATATCGACTTTTCTTCATCGGACTGGCGCTGGGCGCGTACGCGTGGTTTTCCCGCGGCTGGGAGGCGGAGGGCGGTCCCGACACCCCGCGGAAGTCGGCGTTATGGCACGGCCTGTTCCTGGCCTTATCCGGCTTCTCGGCGACGATGGTGCTGGCGATGTCGTTCGAGACGCGCGCGCGCTACATCTCGGTGGCGGCGTACGCGGTCCCGGTCGGCGAGCTGTATCCGGCGCTGGCCGTCGGCGCGGTGCTGGGCGCGATCGGCTTCTGGCGCGCCTGGGCCTCCGGAGAGAAAGTGGAGAGCCGCCGGCATTTCCTCCACGAGGATTTGGAGTGGGCCGACACCGTCTTCTCGGCCGCGCTCATGGCGTCGCTGCTGATGATGTTCGTCGTGCAGGCCTTCAAGATCCCGTCGGCGTCGATGGAAAAGACCCTTCTCATCGGCGACCATCTGTTCGTCAATAAGTTCCTGTACGGCGCGCGCGTCCCGCTCACCGGGCGGCGCATCCTGCCTCTGAGCTCTCCCTCGCGCGGCGATATCGTCGTCTTCCAGTTCCCGTCGGACGATCCGAACGCCCTGCACTGCGGCTCCGTGCAGTACGGCAAGGACTTCATCAAGCGTCTGATCGGCGTGCCCGGCGACACCGTCGAAGTGCGCCAAGGCCGGGTCATTCTCAACGGCAAACCGGTCGATTCCGAACCCTACGCCGTCCACGACGAGCAGTACCGCGAGCCCCAATCCCCTCACGCCAAGGAGATATCGCCCGAGCGCTATCAGGAGCTTTGGCAAAGCCACCAGCTTGATATGGAGCTTCAGAACAACCAGCGCGATTTCTTCGGCCCGGTGACGGTTCCCCCTCACGCGTTCTTCATGATGGGGGACAACCGCGACCACTCATGCGACTCGCGCTACTGGGGCCCCGTCGAGGAGCGCTACATCAAGGGCAAGGCCTGGTTCCTCTACTGGCCGCCCTCGCGCATGGGCGCGGCCCGCTGACCCGGCGCCGATTTTCGCGATGACGCCGCGCGCCTGTCCGTCCTGCGAAGGTTCGCGCGCCGCCGTCTTCGTCGAAGAGCGGCGCGACCACGTCGGCGGCGTGTCGTACCGCCTGTACCGTTGCTCCCAGTGCGGACTGGTCTATTGCGACCCTCGCGATCCCGTCGGCCCCGAATGGTACGAGAAAGCCGCTCCCCGGCGCGCCGTCGAGACGCGCTCCGCTCCTCGCCGCGACGCCCGCTTCGCCTGGTTCCTGGGCGCGGGCCTGCCTCCCGGCCGTCTCCTGGATGTCGGCTGCGGCGGGGGAGGCTTTATGACCGCGGCGTCCGCTCGCGGCTGGACGGCGACCGGCGTCGACTACGAGGAGCGCATGATCGCGCTGGCGCGCGCCGAGGGCCGGGATGCGTACTGCCAGGATTTCCGGGCGTTCCTAAAAGGGCGTTCGGCCAAGGAGTTCGACGCGGTGGTCCTTTTCGACGTGCTGGAGCACGATCCGGAGCCGCGGGGACTTCTGGCGGCCATCAAGCCCGTGCTCAAGCGCGGGGGGCACATCGCGGTCACCCTTCCGAACGAGTCGCGTCCCGCGTGGTTCGGCCGCGAGGACTTCGATTATCCGCCGCACCACTTCACGCGCTGGAACGTTGACGCGCTACGGAGCTTCCTTCAGCGCGAAGGCTTCACCGTCGTCGACCTGCGCACGGTGGGCCCCAGCGTGCGCTGGTTCTCCGAGGTGATGTTCTACGGGCTGATCGCGCCGTCGGCCGTCCGCGCGGCGCGTCGGGCGCTGTTCGGCCCGCAATCCGAAGGCACGCTCACCGACCTCTACGCGGTAGCTTCTCCCGCCCCGCCGGACGCGGCGCCCGATGGCCTGAAGATTTACTTGGCCGACCCCGCGCGGCGTCAGCGGGCGGCGAATATCTTCAAGTACGCATGCCGCGTCCTTACCTATCCCGTCGCGGCCGTTTTGGCCCTGGCCTGCCGCCTGCGTCCGCGCTCCGGCGAATACCTTTACTGCCTCGCGCGCTACGACGCGTAGCCGGTCGGATTGTTCTTCTGCCAGCGCCAGTGGTCGGCGCACATGCGGTCCATGTCGCGCGCGGCCGACCAGCCGAGCGTCTCACGGGCGAGCGCGACGTCGCCCCAGATGGCGGCCGAATCGCCGGGGCGGCGCGGCTGGATTTCGTAGGGGATGGCGCGACCGACGGCCTTCGACGCGGCCTTGACGACTTCGAGCACCGAGTAGCCGCGGCCGGTCCCCAGATTGATCGCCCGCGCGCCGCCGAAGGACGGAAGCTTTTCGAGCGCCGCGAGATGGCCCAACGCCAGGTCGACGACGTGGATGTAGTCGCGCACGCCGGTGCCGTCGGGGGTGGGATAGTCGTTTCCCCAGACGCGGACCTTCTCCCGTCGTCCGACGGCGGTCTGCATGACGAACGGCATCAGGTTGTTCGGAAGGCCCTTGGGGTCCTCGCCGATGCGGCCGCTGTCATGGGCGCCCACGGGGTTGAAATAGCGCAGCAGCGCGATATCCCAGCCCTTCTCCCGTTTGGCCAGGTCGAAGCACAGGTCCTCGACGTCCAACTTGGTCCGTCCGTAGGGATTGACCGCGGAGCGCGGATGGCTTTCGTCGACGGGGTTCTTCTTCACCTCGCCGTACACGGTGCACGAGGAGGAGAAGACCAGCCGTCGGCAACCCGCCGCCCGCATCGCGGCGAGCAGGTTCGCGCTCCCGTCTACGTTGTTGCGTCGATAGAGGTCGGGTTTTTCGACCGACTCGCCGACGGCCTTCAGGCCCGCGAAATGGACGACCGCGTCGAAGCCTTCCTTCACCAGGAGCGCCAGTCCGGCCGCGTCCAGCAGGTCCAGCCTCTCGAAGCGCAGCGGCCGTCCCGCCAGCGCGCGCACGCGCCGGACGGATTCCTCCGACGAGTTGCACAGGTTATCGAAGCCCACGACCTCGTGCCCGGCGTTCAACAACTCGAGCGCGGTGTGGCTCCCGATGTAGCCCGCGATGCCGGTAACTAAGATGCGCATATACATATTCTATACCGTAGGAGCTGGAATCGGCTAGTATCAAATAGGACTAAAGGCCCCGCTTAGCCGAGCCTTCCGACCCTGGCCAGACTGGCCTACTAGCGCTAATCTTTGATGTGAGTAAAAAGAGATTCATAGGGTTCTGTTTCATCCCAAGTCCCAGAACGCACGGGTGCGTCTCGGTTCGCCCTGGACATGTCGCCTGCAGGAGAGGGTAAGGGATGCCCGATTCCCCAATCAGTACCTGGGCGGTTAGCGGGGGCCGCCACAGTTTCATGAGGCTCCCGACAGGACTGATGCTCCTAGTTCTGGCGAGTGCGACGATTCATGCCGCGCCCATGGAAAGGCGGGTCGCGGCCGAAATTTTTCAATTGCTCCCAGGTGTCCCCACGGGCGGCGTTCCTACGACTTTCACCCCCACCTCAAATATGGTGCTAGACCACTACGAGGCGGCTAGAAGAGAATTTGATCAATCCGTATTGGCCCTAGGCTCGATCCCAGTCAATGAAAGGACTTTTGAGAAGACCATAGAAGCTATCGACCGTATTCAGGCAAGGCTAAATGAGAGAGTCCAATGGCCCTTTGCGCTCAGTTTCCTATCGCCGGATCCCGATGTTCGTGGCGCTACGTCGGGCCATAGTATTCCGGTGTTGTGGGCTAACCCAACGGTCATCCGTGCACTAACGGAATACGTTGGCTCAAGTGGAAGCCAAGTCCTTTCCGAATCGCAGGCGCGTTTGCTCGAGCAAATGAAGCTGGAGTCACAATCTAATGGTGGCGGTCTGTCAGCCGAAGATGCCCAATTGTTGCAAAACAATAGAATTCGGCTTAGCAACATGGAGATATGGGCTCGTCTCAATGTTTGGGATGACGTGGGAACTGTGCCAGCCGACCGTTCGGAAATCGTCGGACTCCCGGGCCATCTATTGGATCAGTTTCCAGAGTCTTCGGATAACTTGCGCTATTTCAGCGCGACCGAACCATACCCCTTTGACGTTCTTATGGAGCATGCTGAAGATCCTGAATTCCGTCGTCGCCTACTGTTGGCGAACGTCGGTAAAGGTGCGAGCTACAACGTAGGATATATCCAGGAAGCACTAACCCTGCGAGCCACGCAGGCAAGACTGCTTCAGTCCCCTTCTTATGCCGAGGTGGCCATGAGCGGACGCTCGATTGAAAGTCCTGGCGGCATTGCCCGTTTCCTGCGCCGGATACGTCGCGTTCTCCGTCCAGCCGTCCAGCGCGAGGACGCGCAACTATTGGCGCTGAAAAAAATTGATTATCCCGAGGCTACGGATCTGAATTCGTGGGATATTCCATACTACACGCGGCTTCTGCGCCAGAATAGCGGTTTCGATGAAACCCAGGCTAAAAAATATTTCCCTGCGGAAAGAACGATTTCTGCTGTACTCGATCGCCTGGGCCCGGCGTTCGGTGTGCGTTTTCAAGAGAAAATAGATTCGCCGTCATGGCATCCTTCAGTGAAATTTTTCGCTATAGAAGATCTCAACGGTATCCGTTTGGCTTCGTTCTACCTCGATGCTTTCGAACGGGAAGGGAAAATTGGAGGGCGCTATGTCGAGCCGTTGGTGCGCGGACGGGCACTCCCCGACGGTTCGTATCGTGAGCCCGCTTCCATCGTTGTTTTGAATTTTCAACAGTCTACAAACGGAAATCCAGGTCAGCTTAACCATTCGGAACTTGTCGGCCTATTGCATGAATTAGGTCACCTGCTCGATAATGCCCTGACGGAGGCACGCTATGAGCGCTTCTCGGGAGGGACCTTCGGTCCGGGCCTGGATCGTTCCGAGATGCCCTCCCAAATGATTGAGCAAATGGCGTGGGATCCGGCTTTTCTCAGGTCCATCTCCGTAGGCGGAGATGGGAGTCAAATTCCTGATGAGGTGCTTAGCGGGATGCTTGCTAATGCGAACCTCGGCCGAGCCCGAACGATCATGACCTGGGCCGCCCGCGCGGCGATAGACCTTGCTCTTCATAGTACGCTGAAACCTCCAATGGATGTAGCCGCACTCATAGATAGAATATTCGAGATGTTCGGTTTGCCTCTACTCCCAACTGGGCACAGCTATCAGTCCTCTTT
>CAIQSZ010000422.1 GCA_903874575.1 uncultured Elusimicrobia bacterium | reverse complement strand
GGGCGTGGCAGAAGTGAGCCGTTGAGGGACGTAAGTCCGGGGCGGGATCGTTGGGGGCGCCGAAGCGGTCCATAGAGGGACGACAGCTTCGGCGCCTCTCTTTTATTCATGTTCATGCCGCCTTTCTCCCCATTTGGGTCGTCCAAACCGTGTCCTCAAAAAGACGCAGGCTCTTCCGGGAGCAGTTTTCGGATGATGAGGATCAGGCCTACGGCCACCGCGGCCAGTATCGACCAGAAAAAATATTTCGCTCTTCCGGACGGGACGGGCGCCTCCCACCAGTTCGCGGCGTGGAGCGCTTCCTCGGGGGCCAATCGCGCCTCGGCGGGCACGACCGACATGATTTCCCGGCTGATGATGTCGATGTCGTATTGCGGGCGTCCCGCCTGGTCCTGCCCGTAGTGGAGGAAGATATCCGCGCCCGGAGTGGCTTTGAAGTAGAGCCTTGGGGCCTGATAGAATCCTCGCGCTCGAGCGATGTGAAGGGGGGGGTTGTCTCCGTTCTCGATTTCCAAAATCAAACGATCCGAGCGCAAGGGATTCTTGAACAAAGGAATCTCGAACTCCTGATTTCCGTTTTGACCGGTCCTGGCCCAATTTCCCACGCCCAAGTCCTGGCGCACGGTGTCTCCCCGATCGTCGGCCGCTTCCTGGTAGAGCGCGACGGACCGGCTGAAGAGCGGCTCGGAAACCGAAAATCTGACGGAGCTCAGCGGGATGCCCTTTTGGGGCAATTCGACGACCCACCGGCTTTTGGATTTCTCCTGGGGACTTTCTTTGACGTCCAAGCCGAGCTCCCGCGTAACGCCCGTTTGATCCAGCACGTAAGGTATTTGCTTACCGTCGCGCGTCAAGCGAAGGTCGGCCAGGCGATTGCCGTCGTGTGCGAGAATCTCGGGGTCCAGCTCGATGCGCTGAAGCCCCGCGTCGGTCAAGAGCACTTTCCTGCGGTAGCGCCACGTCGAAGTGTCCAGCGGGCTTCCCACGGACGGGACCTCAGGCAGCACCTCGGGAGCCCGGAAGGACGGGTTTTGAGACACCGGCCCGACGGAGGCGCCGTTGAAGCGGGTCTGGAGCAGGCGCTCTCCAAGCGCCGCGACGTCGTAGCGGCGCGGGGCGGCGAGGATGTTGCCGAAGATGAGTTTGTAGGTTCCAAGCGCCGGCGCGTCGAACATGAGAAAAGAGGGGATGACGGCGGCGGAAACCCCTTTGATCGACAGCGCGGGGGAGTCGCCGTCGTTGATGCGCAGGATCAAGGCGCGTCCCGGAATCCGACGCCGCAGGTTAAGGGAGAGCTCTTCGGCGCCCTGCGGTCCCTTGGAGACCCGGTAGATATAGCCCGTTCCCATCAGTTCGTCGTGGAAATCGCCGTCGGAGAACACCTTGGCGAAGGCGGCGACTTCCCGGGCGAAGACCCCGTCCTGGGCGTCGATCCGGATGGAGTCTAAGGTCAGGTTGGGCGCCGGCAACGACAGGTTCAGCTCGGTTTTGCCTCCGTTGGCGACCGACGGAGGCCATTCCAGCGGCACGCTCTTCAGATTCGGCAACGCCTTGGGTCGAGCCCATAGGCGCAAATCCTGGACCCGGATCGGGGGGGTGCGCGAGTCGTCCAGCGTGATCCGCAAATACGAGGCGTTCAGCGGCTCGAACTGGAGCGTCGTGCTCAGGGGGCGGCCGGGCTGTTTGAATATCGGCCGAGAGTCGAATATGCCTTTCCAATGCCGCCGATCACGGGAGACGGCCAGAGAGATCGGCTTTAAAAAATCGTCGGACGGGCTTACGAGGTAGACGGCGTTGATTCCGTCGGCGGCAAACTCCGGCGGGATTTCGCCCTCGATGACCGTTTTTTGGGGCTCCATCCTCATCTGGAGAGACCGCAGGGAGGCTTCCTTGCTCGCCTGAATCACGGGCCGGTTGATGAAGAACGGGACTTCCCGTCCGTCCCGGTCCAGCAGGCGAAGGTCGGAGAGATCCTCTTTGCCGCGGGCAAGGACCTCCGGCGACAACTCGACCTGCGTCAGGCCCGGCTGGGGCGCGGTGAGTTCTTGAGAGAACGGCCATTCCGGGGGAACGTTCTGGCCCCAAGCGTGGCCCGCCAAAAATAGCGGAAGAATCTTCAGAGCGTTAAGCATGAGCCCTCTCTTTTTCGATTTTCCCCGGAGCCAGGAACTTCTGGTACAAAAATGAGACCAAGATGAGAATCACGGCCAGGCCCAGTATGGACCCCACGCGGTACAATTGGCCGAGCTGCCAGAGATCGTGCAGGAAGACCTTGACGATCGTCGTCAGCAACAGGCCCAAGCTGCCGTAGCGGGCGGCCTGGGAAGCGCTGCGGATGCCTATGACGAGAAGCGCTATGGCGAAGATCGCCCACCCCAGGGAATAGGTCATATCCTGGGCGAGACTCGCGGAAAAATTGAAAGTCACGACGGCTCCCGTGCTGAAATAATCCGCGATTTCGATATTGAGCAGAAGGAAAGACAAAATCGCGGCCATGCCCCTGAGCCGGCTCCTGACATCGCCGCCCCCGACAAGATGCCGCGGCTCTTTCAGCCAGCGCGCCGAGATGAGCAAAGATGCCGCCACGCTGCCGTAGACGAGCAGGTACCAGTTGAAAATGGGAACGACCGTGCGCGGGTGATAGGAAAAGACCGCCGGGTTCAAGCTCAGCCGCGCGAAAGAAACGACCAGCAGGGCGGCTCCCCAGGTCTTGAGTCCCTCGTGAGGGACGCGTTGGAAAAGCCAGATCAGGGCCGCGCCTTCCAGCGCCCAGCCTAAAGTGATCCACTCCTTGTCGAACTGGACCGGGATGATCAACGTGATGAACCCCAAGGCTATGGCGCCCGCCAACGCCACCAAGGTGTTTCTTTGCGGGTCCTCTTCGGCCAGAGCGTGCAGATGATGCCGGACGGCCCAGAGCGAGGGCAGGGCGAACAGCGCCGGGATCGCGCCGATATACGCCTTGCCCATCGTGTCGGCGATGCCCTTGTAGACCAAGAAGAAATGGAGGGGTCCGGCGGCGGCCGAGGCGATCCAGGGGCAGGCGCCCTTCATATGCTTGCGGAAAATATAAGGGAAAAGCCCGAACGCCGCGTAAAAAATGAAGTACCAGGGCAACGCGGGAAAAGGCCGCGCCGGATCGTAATGGGCCGAATGCCAAATCATCTCCACCACGGCCGTTCCGGCTAAAGCCGTCAGCGCGCTTGCTTGCGAGGCGCGGTATCGGACCAAGGCCAACAAGAGCACGTCGAGCAGCGCCATGAGGCCGAAAATTTGCGAAGGGTCCTTGACGGGAAGATGGAGACAGACCATGGCCAGAAGGATGAAGGGCATGGATGCGGCCAGCAAGGGGAGTTCGGTCAAGGAGGGATCGCTTTTGAGGGCGGGCCATGCGCCGAAAATAGCCGGGGCTCGCCGTCCGGTCATGAAAAGGGCGGCGGCGAACATGCTGCAGGCGAAAAAGGCCAGGATGATCAAGATTCCCGGCAACCCGGCGAGATCGGGCAACCGCAATATCCAAACTCCGAAAGCCGCCATGACCAGCAGGATGGAGACGCCGGCGCTCAACAAGGACCCGGCAAGCCAGGCCATGAAGAGCGCGATGAGTCCGATCCATAACACGAAAGGCCAAAGCAGGAAGGACATGACTTCGCCCGCGACCATGGCCATGAGCAGGACGGCGAGCATGCCGAGGGGCGCGAGATAGCCCCAATCGAAAGGCTGCGCGCCGGGGCGCAGGCGTCGCAGCAATATCGGGAAGACGGAATGCAGGACGGAAAACGCGAAATAATAGCCCAGTCCCCACGGTAGATTGTCCTGGACGAGATAGACCTTGGTCCAGATCGCGAGCAAAGCGAAGGCCGCAAGTCCCGCGAAGACGTACCAGGCCCGGAAGGCGTCGCGCCGGAAGGCTTGGTAGGCGGACTGAAGACTCAGAGCGATCAGCAGGCCGAGGGTCAGACCTGGATTACGGCCGAGAATCGAGTAGGACAGGAAATACGCGACGAAACCCATGGACGCGAGAGGCATGAAGGCGGCCGGAGCTTCCATGGTATTTCCGCTCTGGCGCCGACCGGCCAGTTCCGTCGCGGCAAGATAGAAAGCGTTGAAAAAAATAACGATGCCTGCGGCCGTCAGCATTTTCGCCGGGTTGAAGAAATGAAGCGTCCATCCCCATTCCATCAAGGACGTCGCTATCGCGGAGAGCACGGCGAGAAAGGCCCAGTTTTTATTGAGGGCTACGGCCATCAGGCCGACGTCCAAGACGGCGACGTAGGAGAAAAGAGCGATAGGATGGTCGACGCCGGTCGACAAGAGCGGCGGGGTCAAAAATCCGCCCAGCAGCCCCAGAACGGCGACGTAGCGCGAATCCAGGCGCATGGCCAGGAGGAAGGAAGTCGCCGTAATCAAAGACATCAGGACGAAACCGGCTTCCGCGGGGATGAAATTATAAACCGAGCGGGAGGCGAAGGTGTCGGCGTAAAGAATCGAAACCCCCGCGGCGCAGAGGGAATGCACCGTCGTGGCGTAGCCTCGGCGGCGCAGGTAGAGGCCTGCGACGATGAGCCCGATGCCGGCCATCGCCCCCAAGGCGACGCGCGTCAGCGGGCTGATAAGGTCGTGGTCGATGGAGTATTTGACGAAGAAGGCCGCGGCCAAAAACAACGCGAAGCCCCCGAGCCAAGCGAAGAGCTGCACGCCCATGAAGCGCTCCCAATCGATGGCGGGCGGTCGACTTCGGGGAACCATTGCCGTCGCGGGCCGCCGATAAAGTGCGGGCGAGGGAAGAATGGGCTCTCTGCCGGGCTTGGGTTCTTCCTCTTTCGGAGCTTCCTTGACGGGTTCGGGCGTCCGCTCAAAACGAGTTTCGAGTTCTGCCATCCGTTTGGTCAAGCGCGAGAGCTGATCCTTGATGGACGCGTACTCGGAATACATGTAGACAAGCAGACCGACGGCGACGATAACCGTTAAATTCATAAAATACCCCCGCCGACACCATACTAAAGTCGGTC
>CAIQSZ010000421.1 GCA_903874575.1 uncultured Elusimicrobia bacterium | reverse complement strand
GTCTATAAGGTGGTCAAGGAGGCGATGGGGGGCACCCTCGCCAAGCTCTCCGCCTCGGCGCTGATGTTCGACTACATCCTGACGGGGCCCATCTCCACCGTCTCCGGCGGGCAGTATCTGGCGGGACTGCTCAACACGCTGTTCCCGCATTTCCGCATCGGCTGGCACCTGGAGCCGAACTCCTTCTCGGTGGTCTTCGCGGTCGCCGCGACGCTGTATTTCTGGCATGAGAACGTCAAGGGCATCCACGAATCCAGCGACAAAGCGCTCAAGATCATGCAGATGACCACGGTCATGGCCGTCGTCATGATCGCCTGGTGTTCCTACACCCTGTGGGTCCACCCGGCTCCCCTGCCGCCGTTCAGTTTGAACTTCAGCCCGGAAGGCTTGGGTTGGGCCAAGGGCGTCGGCTGGCTCAAACCGATCGGCGCCGTCGGCATCGTGATGGCGTTCGGGCATTCGATGCTGGCGATGTCGGGCGAGGAGTCGCTCGCGCAGGTCTATCGCGAGATGGAAGCGCCCAAGATCAAGAATCTGGAGAAGACCGGCTTGGTCATTTTCGTCTACAGCATGCTGCTGACCTCGTTGGTCTGCTTCTTCGCGGTGATGATCATCCCCGACGGCGTGCGCATCTCCCATTACGGCGACAACCTTCTGTCGGGACTGGCGATGTCGGTGGTCGGGCCGCATTGGGCGCGCGTTCTTCTGCAGTGCTTCGTCGTCGGCGTCGGCGTGGTCATCCTGGCGGGCGCTTCGAATACCTCCATCGTCGGCGCCAACGGGGTCCTGAACCGTTTGGCCGAGGACGGCATTCTCATCGAGTGGTTCCGGCACCTCCACAAGAAGTACGGCACCACCCACCGGCTCATCAATCTCATCGTCGGGCTCCAACTGGCCACCATCATCCTCTGCCGCGGCGACGTCTACATGCTCGGCGAGGCGTATGCGTTCGGCGTCGTATGGAGCTTCGTGTTCAACACCCTTTCGATCATGGTCCTGCGCTTCAAGAATCGGGGACCCCGAGAGTTCCTGGTTCCCGGGAACATCCTCGCCGGCGGAGTCCAATGGCCGATCGGCCTGGGGGTCATCTTCCTCGTTTTGCTCTCGACGGCGATGATGAACCTCGTCACCAAGCGCGTCGCCACGATCTCGGGTTCGATCTTCACCGCCGCGTTCTTCGCGGTGTTTCTCTGGTCCGAACGCTACAACGAGCGCACCCGCGGCGACGACCGCGGCCTGCACGAGAAGTTCAACTTGCGCCAGGAGCCGGACCTCGGTCATCTGACGGAAGACTTCGCGAAGGCGCGGCGCGTCCTGGTCGCGGTGCGCGATCCGAAGAACCTCCTGCACCTGGGCAAGGCTCTTGATGAATTGGATTCGGAGACGACGGACATGGTCGTGTTCACCTCGCGCATACGCACGGGCCTCGGGCTCGTCGAGGAGACCCTTGAGATGGACCACGACGAGGAAGCGCTCTTCACCAAGGTGCTCGAGGTCGCCGAAAAGCACGGCAAGACCGTCAAGCCCATGCTGGTCGTCTCCAACGAGCCGTTCTATGCGATCGCCCAGGCCGCCCAGGCCGCCAACGCCAGCGAGGTCATTTTCGGCGTCTCCGCGAAGCTGTCCACCGACGCCCAACTGGAGCGCCTGGCGATGACCTGGGGCTCTCTGCCCACCGACAGCAAGCAGCCCGTGCGCTTCCGCATCGTCGGACCCGGCGTGGAGCACGCGGTGGACCTCTAAGGCCATGCCCATCTTGCGCATCACGAAGCACGGCGAGCGGGTCCTCAAGACGCCCTGCCCCCGCGTCCGCTACGACGAGTTGGCTCCCGAGCTGCCCGGCCTGCTGAGGGACATGTGGGCGACGATGAACGCCGCGCGCGGCGTCGGCCTGGCCGCGCCGCAGATCGGCTTGGATTTGAGGCTGGCGGTCATCGACGTGAGGCCCCAGGGGAAGTCCTCGCGCCTGGTGCTCATCAATCCCGAGATTCTTTCCGCCGACGGCGACCAGACGGACGAGGAGGGCTGTCTCTCCATTCCCGGCGTGTACGCCAAACTTAAGCGCGCCGCGCGCGTGCGCGTGCGCGCGCTGGACGCCGACGGCAAGCCGTGGGAGATGACCGGCGAGGGCCTGCTCGCGCGCGCTTTCCAGCACGAGATCGACCACCTGGACGGCAAGCTCTACGTCGACCGGCTGCCGTTCGAGCAGCGCCTCAAGGTTCTCGACGTGATCAAAGACGCGAAGGTCCACTGGCCTTAGGCGTTTCCGGTCACCCTTATCTTATGTTGAAGACGATCTTTTTCGGCACTCCCGCGACCGCCGTGCCTTTCCTGCGTCTGCTTGCGCGGCGCACGCGGGTGTCGGCGGTCGTGTCCCAGCCGGACAAGCCCGCGGGGCGCGGCCTGGCGACGGCGCCGACGCCGGTGAAGGCGGCGGCGGAGGCGTTGGGGCTCAAGGTCTTCCAGCCCTTGAAGCCGTTGGATATATCGGCCGAACTCAAGGCCTTGGGCGCGGACCTGGCGGTCGTCGTCGCGTACGGGCGCCTGCTCAAGCGCGACGTGCTGGACGCGACGCGGCTGGGCTTCATCAACGCGCACTTCTCCCTCCTCCCGAAGTACCGCGGCGCGGCGCCGGTGCAGTGGGCGCTGGCGCGCGGCGAGACGACGACGGGCGTCTGCCTGTTCTGGCTGGACGAAGGCATGGACACGGGGCCGCTCCAGGCGCGGCGCGAGGCGGCCGTCGGTACCGACGAGGACGCGGGCTCGCTTTTGGCCCGGTTGACGGAGATCGGCGTCGGTCTTCTCGACGAGGTCCTGCCCGATCTGGAGGCGGGCAGGATCGTGAGGAGCCCCCAAACCGGGACGCCGTCGATGGCGCCATTGATCGAACGTTCGGACGCTCTCATCGATCTGTCGCGGCCCGCCGCCGCGATTCACGATCTGGTCCGAGGCTTCCGGGCGTGGCCGCGCGCGGCGCTCGAAAAAGAGGGCCAGGGCCGGGTGCTCGTGCTCAGGACCGCCTTGCCCGCTCCCTGCGATCCGCCCGGAACCGGCCGCCCCGGGCGCGTGCTTCGCATTGAACGGACCAGGGGAATTCTGGTAGAATGCGGGTCCCGCAGCCGTCTGTGGCTCCTCGACGTGCAACCTGAGGGAAAAAAGGCCCTGAATGCCGCGGATTTCGCCAACGGCCTCCGTTTGGCCGAGGGCGTCTTTTTGCCGTTTGTGGACGCGACGTGACCATGAGAAACGAGAAGACGACGCATTGGGAGATGGCCGCCTCCGGCGCGGTTTTCCTGGCGCTCGCCTTTCTGGCGCTGAATTGGGGCATCGAAGGCCTGGTCCACGACCGCAAGACGCGGACCGTCCCTGATCTCAAGGGCCGCTCCATCTCCGCCGCGCTGGAGCAACTGTCGCTCCTCAACATCGGCCTGCGCAAGACCGGAGTGGAGTTCGACGCCTCGGTGCCGATCTCCTCGGTCCTGCGCCAGGATCCTCCCGCCGGCACCGTCGTGCGCGAGGGCAAGATCGTGCGCGTGGTCGTCAGCCAGGGCGGCCAGACCGTGCAGGCGCCCTCGGTCCTGGGCCTGCCCCAGCGCAACGCCGAGATGATGCTCCGCCAGAGCCAGCTTGCTCTCGGCGAGGTCAGCGAGGCGTACTCGCTGAAGGCGGAGAAGGGCATGGTGCTCTCTCAGGACCCCAAAGGCGAGACCAGCGTGGAACGCGACACCCTCGTCAACCTGGTCGTCTCCGGCGGCGCGCCGCCCGCCGGCGTCTTGCTGATGCCGGACTTCCAGCGCAAGACGCTCGAAGAGGTCCAGGCCTGGGCCGCGGGCGCCGGCGCGAGGGTTTCCGTGAAGACGGACGCGTCCTCCTTGTTTCCCGCCGGCACCGTCCTGACCCAGGGCCTCGCTCCGGACTCGGCGCTTTCTCCCGACGCGGCCATCGTGTTCGTCGTCAGCGGCCGCAAGGGCGCGGCTCCGACCGCCGCGACGAAGACCTTCCGTTATGAACTGTCTCAGGGCGGTTCCGAAAGCCAGGTGCGCATCGTGATGGCCGACAAGTACGGCGAGCGCGAATTGTTCAACGGCCAGCGCAAGCCGGGCTCGAAGATCGAGGTTCCGGTGCAGGCCGCCGGCGGCGCGCGCGTGAAGATCTGGGTCAACGGCATACTCGTCGAGGAGCGGGATCTGTGATGACCGCCGCCTCCAAGACCGCCACGGTCGTTCCTTCCCTGCTCGCGGGCGATCTGTCCCGTTTGGGCGAGCAGTTGGACGCGGTCAGGGCCGCGGGGTGCGCCTGGGTTTCCGTCGACGTGATGGACGGGCACTTCGTCCCCAACCTCAGCTTCGGTCCGGATTTCGTGAAGCTCGCCAAAGCCCGAGGCTTCTTCGTCGACACGCATTTGATGGTGACCAACCCCCTCGACGTCGCCCCCTGGTTCGCCGAGGCCGGCTCGGACATCGTGACCTGCCACATCGAGGCCGTGGAGGACCCCGGGCTTGCCTTGAAGACCATCCGCGCCCTCGGCGTGAAGTCGGGCCTGGCCGTGAAGCCCAAGACTCCCGTCGACGGTCTGCTGGCCGCGCTCGATTATTGCGATCTCGCCTTGGTGATGTCGGTGGAGCCCGGCTTCGGCGGCCAGAAATTCATGGCCGACGTGCTCGCCAAAGTCTCGTCGCTTCGCGATGAGATCGACGTCCGCCGCCGCGATTGCTGGATCCAGCTGGACGGCGGCGTCAACGCCGGCAACATCGCCCAAGCCGCCGCCGCCGGGGCGGACAGCCTCGTCGCCGGTTCGGCGGTCTTCGGCGCGAAAGACTGCGCCGCCGCTTTTCGCGACCTCGAGCTGAAGGCTCGGACCGCGTTCGGATCGAAGAAGCACTAGAGACGCACCGGAGGAACACATGGCCGTCGTCATCCGTCTGCAACGCATCGGAAAGCCTCACCAGCCTTACTACCGCATCGTCACCATAGAGAAGACGCGCGGGGCCACGGGCAAGCCCATCGAAGTCGTCGGTTCCTACAATCCCCGCGAGGAGACCGCGGCGAAAAAGATCGTTCTGAAGGCCGACCGCTACCAGCATTGGATCTCGGTCGGGGCTAAGCCGTCCGAGACCGTCGAGACCTTGGTCAAGGCGGTCAACAAGGCCGCCGCGAAGGCCGCGAAGTAAACGAACCTCGATGAAAGAGCTCTCGCTCTTCGTCGTCAAGAAGCTTGTGGACAAGCCCGAGGCGGTCTCCGTGGAGGAGTCGCAGGACGGCGACGTCTGCGTCCTGAAGCTCGTCGTGGACGCGGCCGATAAGGGCAAGGTCATCGGCAAGCAGGGCAAGGTCATCAAGGCGATCCGCGCCGTCGTCGGCGTGGCCGCGCAGAGGGCCGGGCGCCGCGTCGCCGTCGAGATCGACTGAGAGAGACCGTGAGGATCGACTTCGTGACGCTGTTTCCCGACATGTTCGCTCCGGTGATGGACGCGAGCATTCTCGGCCGCGCCCGGGACAAGGGAGCGGTCGAGTGGGGTTGCGTCAACCCGCGCGACTTCTCCGAAGACAAGCACCGCAAGGTGGACGACCGCCCGTTCGGCGGCGGTCCGGGGATGATCATGTCGGTGGAGCCGCTCGAGAGGGCGATAGCCAGCGTCAGGAAGGAAGGTTCGAAGGTCATATTCTTATCCCCCCAAGGCGATACCTTCAGCGATAAAAAGGCGTCGGAATTGACGCAGGAAGGCCATCTCGTGCTCGTTTGCGGCCATTACGAGGGCGTGGACGAAAGGGCGATGGCGTTGTTCGACGAGGAGCTTTCGGTCGGCGACTACGTGCTGACCGGCGGAGAAATCCCGGCGATGCTCGTGGCCGACGCCGTCGCGCGCAAGCTGCCCGGCGTGCTCAAGAAGGAAGACGCGGTCGAGAGCGAGTCGTTCGCGACCGGCCTGCTCGATTTTCCGCAGTACACGCGGCCGCGCGTCTGGCGCGGTCGAGAGGTTCCGGAGGTCCTTTTTTCCGGCGATCACAAGAAGATCGCGGAGTGGCGGCGGCAAGCCGCGCGCTCCGCGACGAAGCGCAAGCGACCCGATCTGCTGTCTCGGGCGTAAGTCAAGAAGAAGTCCAGGAGAAAGCGTATGATGGTGGCGATGGAAGAGAAGAAGACGACGAAGGTTCCCTTGTTCCGCCCCGGCGACACGGTCAAGGTTCACATGAAGGTCAAGGAAGGCGACTCCGAGCGCATCCAGGTCTTCGAAGGCGTCGTGATTTCGCGCCGCGGCCGCGGCCAGAGCGAGACTTTCACGGTCCGCAAGGTGTCTTTCGGCGTGGGCGTGGAGCGCACGTTCCCCGTCAGCACGCCCCATGTGGAAAAGATCGAGCTCGTGCGCGCCGGCAAGGTGCGTCGCGCCCGCCTCTACTATTTGCGCGATCTGACCGGCAAGGCGGCCCGCGTCGAAGAGCGCGAGACCGGCGCGGCCGGGGCTCCCGCCGCGCCGAAGAAGGCCGAAGTCGCCGCGGCCGTCGCTAAGTAATCATAGCCTTGGACGGCCGGCGTTTCGACGCTGACGCGAGGCGGCGCGCCGCGGGCGCGCGGCTTGTCGGCGTGGACGAGGCCGGCCGCGGCCCCCTGGCGGGGCCCGTGGTCGTGGCGGCGGTGGTCCTGCCGGAGGAGCCTTCGGCGGAGTTGTGCGCCGCGCGCGATTCGAAGACGATGACCCCGAAGAGCCGGCAACGCCTCTTCGGGGTCGTTCGTTCCCAGGCTCTGGCCGTGTCGGTGGCCTGGGCTTATCCCCGGGAGATCGACGCCAAAAATATCCTGCGCGCGACCTTGGACGCGATGGGGCGTTCGGCGCGCCGCGCGGCGGCGAAGTCGGGCGGCGGCGCGGCGCTGGTCCTGGTCGACGGGCCGCATCGCATCCGGGAGTTCTCCCTTGCGCAGGAGGCCGTCGTGGACGGGGACTCGCGGTCGTTGGCCGTCGCGGCGGCGAGCATCATCGCCAAAGTCGTGCGCGATCGATGGATGCTGCGCCTGGAGCGGCGCCGTCCGGGCTACGGCTTCGCGCGGCATAAAGGTTACGGGACGAAACGGCACCTGGAGGCGCTGGACGCTCTCGGTCCATGCGACGCCCATCGCCGCTCGTACGCGCCGGTCGCCCGGCGCATGGTGGAGACGCCCCGGTGACCCGGCTCGAGGCGGGAGAAAACGCGGAGCGGCTGGCCGAGGCGTTTCTCCAGGCCAAGGGCATGCCCGTCGTCGAGCGGAATTTCCGCGGCAAAGTGGGCGAGATCGATCTTGTGGTCAAGGACGGCGACGAGATCGTGTTCGTCGAGGTCCGCGCGCGCGCCACGAAGCGCTTCGGCGGCGCGGCGGCTTCCGTGGGAGGCGCCAAGCGCCGCAAGATCATCCGCGCCGCGGCCCTGTGGCTCCAGGCGCGGGGCTGGGAGGGCGCGTGCCGTTTCGACGTGGTCGCGCTCGAAGGCGGACGCCTGGAGCACTTTCCGGCGGCGTTCGACGCGAGCGGAAACCCCGCGTGAACGAGTCGATCCCGGAGACTCAGATCGAAGATGAACGCGTCTCCGCGTGGGAACACATCGACGAACTGCGGGATCGACTCCTGCGTTCGACGGCGGCGGTGTTCCTGCTTTCCGCCGTCGCTTACCTCGTGCGCTTCAAGCTCTGGGACATGGCGACGCGTCCTTTGCGCTTGGCCGCGGCGGCGCGTCCCGCGTTGGGCGACCACCTATTCGCCTATACCGACCTCGCCGAGCCGTTCATGGCGATGATGAAGCTCTCGTTCTGGACGGCGGTGTTCCTCGCCTCCCCGTACGTTTTTTATCAATTCTGGGCGTTCGTGAAGCCCGCGTTGCGTCCCAGGGAAAAAAAATCGGCGGCCGCGTTCGTCGTCGCGACCAGCGGTTGCTTCATCCTGGGCGCGGTGTTCGCCTATTACTTCATGTTCGGCGCCCTGGCCGACCTGCTGATGGACGAAGCGGCGAGAGCGGGGCTGCGCCCGAATCTGAGGCCCACCGAGTACCTGAACTTGTTTCTGTATACGCTGGTCGGCTCGGGGGTCGCTTTCGAGTCGCCGGTGCTGTTCTATTTTCTCGCGCGCTTCGGCATGGTCAACTCCCGCGCCATGATCACGCATTGGCGCGAGGCGACCCTGGCGATCCTCTTCGTCTCCGGTTTTTGCACGCCCGGCGACGTGATCGCCACCATGATCATTTTCGGATTGGCCCTTCTGGCGCTCTATTTCATCTCGGCGGGCGTCGTCTGGTCGGTCGAACGTTCGGCCGCCCGCGTTTGCCCGCCGTCCGAACCCCGGGAAGCGCCCTGACCCGGTCGTCAGTCCTCGCCCTGGTCCTTCGAGAACGCCGGCTTTCCATCGTACTCGGACAGCTTCTCGACGTGCATCCACGGCGCGCAGGCCGCGACCCGGGTCAGAATCTCCATGATGGCGGGATCCTCCACGGCCTCGCCGGGGCGCGACGAGACGAAGCGCAGGCGCAGGCAGTCCGAGGGTTCGACGTCGATGCCGAGCTGGTTGGGGTACACCTTCGCGCCGCGGCTGGAGATTTGCTTGAGCCGCACGCCCAGGCCGTCCACGGCGGTTTCCACGAGCGCTCCTAATTTTTCCGGAGCCGCCGCGCTCTCGACGAATACGTCCACGCCGATCACGCGGCGGCGGTCGATCCTTGGACATTCGGCGGCCTTGGAACTGGCGGGCATTTTCAAACGCTTGTAGTCCCGTTTCGGATAGGACTTCGGCGCGCGCCCCAGGTTGGCGATCACTTCCCGCGTGAACGCTTTGGTGCCCACGCCCGCCGGGCCGGCGATGTCGGTGGTCAGGGCCTTGCCGTCCTCCAGCGTGACCAGGAGCGCGTTCTCGACGGCGTCGGCGGCCTTCATCTCCCCCAAGTGCCGCAGCATCAGCGCCGCCGACGAGAGCAGCGCGGTCGGATTGGCGACGTCCTTGCCGGCGATCTGCGGCGCGGAGCCGTGGACGGCCTCGAAGATGGCGGCGTTGTCGCCCAGGTTCGACGAGGGCGCAAAGCCCAGCCCGCCGATCAGCGCGGACGCCAGGTCGGACAAGATGTCGCCGTTCATGTTCGTCATGACGATGACGTCGAATTGCTCGGGGCGCAGCACCATCTGGTGCGCGCAGTTGTCGACGATCAGGTGCTCGGCGCGGATGTCCGCGTAGTCCTTGGCGACGGCCTCGAATACGCTTTTGAACATCCCTTCGGTCAACTTGAGGATGTTGGCCTTCGTCGCGCAGTGGACGGTCTTGCGCCCCTCGGCGCGGGCCAGCTCGAACGCCAGGCGGATGACGCGTTCGGAGCCCTTGCGGGAGATGATCTTCAGCGCCTGCGCGGTCCCGGGCGTCTGCATGTGTTCGATGCCCGCGTACAGGTCCTCGACGTTCTCGCGCACGACGACGAAGTCGATGCCGCGGCCGGAGTACGGCGTGCGGATGCCGGGCAATTCGCGCACGGGACGCAGGTTGCCGTAGGTCTCGAAGTATTTGCGCAGAGTCACGTTGGCGGATTTTTCGCCGAAGCCGACCGGCGTCTCCAGCGGTCCCTTGAGCGCCACCTTGGTGCGGCGGATGGACTCGACGGCGTCCGGCATCACGCCCGAGGCGATGCCGCGCTTGAAGACTTCCGCCCCCGCCCTGCGTTCCTCCCATTCGATCGGGACCTCGGCCGAGGCC
>CAIQSZ010000420.1 GCA_903874575.1 uncultured Elusimicrobia bacterium | reverse complement strand
TTCGAATCCCACCCTCTCCGAGCTTTTACCGACAGATGTTGATGATGCTCGGGTGACCCGAGTGTTTGCAAGCCGTCCCATCTACTCCGCCATTTGGGACGCTTTCCCCGATGGCATTCTCTCGTCCAAAGGCTACGAAAATCGGGCGGGACGGAGCGGGCCTTTGATCGCGTCAATTGTTATAAAATTGGGGCTTCGCCGACTCAAAGTCATGGGGAATTACACTTCGCGTTTCAAAAAAATCACTGAGTTGGTTCCCGCCGAACGGGAGACCCTTGCCGCTCTTTACCTCCAGTACTACGATGGAGTCGAGGCGAGCGATTTTCACTCCGATCTCGATAAAAAAACCGAAGTCCTCCTGGTGTCGTGCGACGAGGTCATCATTGGTTTCACGACGTTGGAAGTCTATGAACGAACCTGGAACGGCGCTCCGATCCGAATCCTATATTCGGGAGATACCGTCGTCGACCGCGTCCACTGGGGCCAGCAGGCCCTCTCGTTTGCATGGATCGGCCGCCTCGGACGCCTCAAACAGGAGCGTCCGGACCTTCCGCTCTATTGGTTCGTTATCATTAAAGGCCATCGGACCTTTAAGTTTCTTCCCACCTTCGGCAAGTCATTTTATCCGCATTGGTTCATTGACCGTTCCGACCTAAAACCCTTGGCCGACCAGCTTGCGCGCGAGAAATTCGGAAACGAATACGATGCGGAGAGAGGCCTTGTTGTTTTCGCGCGCAGTCGCGGCCACCTGAAGCATGACATCGCATTCCCGAGCGAGGAAGAACTGGGCCGGGACTCTGTGCGTTTTTTCTTGGAGCGGAATCCCGGCTACCTAAACGGCAACGAGTTGGTTTGCCTCTGCGAAATCTCCGAGGAAAATATGCGTCCCCTCACCAAGCGCCTATTCGCGAAAGGCGTTAAATGATGACGGGATGGAGCCGCCTGCGCGATCTCGGCAAAGACCTTCATATCGACGGAGACGTCTCCGCAAGGCAATCCGCATGGCTTCGGGCGGCCCTTGATCGGGCGAAGGAAACCGTCTACGGCCGACAACATGGTTTCGCTGCTATTCGCACCCTAGAGGAGTTCAGGCGGAGGGTTCCGATGGGCTCTTACGCGGATCACTTGCCTTTGATCACTCGCGCAGCGGCGGGAGAACGCGACGTATTATTTCCCGGCGCGCCCGTCGCTTTCGAGCGCACCGGGGGCGGGGCGACAGGCGGAAAATTAATTCCATATTCGCGCAATAGCCTGATCGATTTCCGCCGCGCGTTGCTTCCCTGGTTAGCCGACGCCATCCAGGACTACGGACTGGGCGGTACGGCGTACTGGGCCATCAGCCCGGTCTCTCGTGCCCCGGAGACCACGCCTGGAGGAATATCGGTCGGTCTCCCGGACGGAACTTATCTAGGCGACGAGGCCGGAGAGATCATCGCATCCCTGTCGGCGGTGCCTCCAGAGGTCGGGGGGCTCGTTTCTGTTGAAGAATGGCGCCTGGTGACGCTCGCAGCCCTTCTGAATCACGAGGACCTCGAATTGATTTCCGTATGGAGCCCGACATTTTTTCTCACGCTCATGGATGCGCTGGCCCCGGCAGCAAATGACCTGTTTCCACGACTCAACGATGATGCCCGGCGAAGGTTGGAATCGTTCCTTGCTGGAGCCGGAGCGGCGGTCCTTTGGCCGAGATTGAAGCTCGTCAGTTGTTGGGCAGACGCCTCGTCGAAGCCGTTCTGGGACGAACTGCGAGCACGCATTGCGCTGACGTCATTCCAGGCGAAGGGGCTTCTTGCGACGGAAGGCGTCGTCACCGTCCCGGACCGTGAAGGCCGCCCGGTCCTCGCTGCCGACAGCGGCTTCTTCGAGTTCCTTACCGACGACGGTGATGGCCATCTCGCCCACGAACTTCTTTCCGGGACCTGCTACGAGGTTGTAATGACCACATCCGGCGGCCTTTATCGCTACCGGACCGGCGACCGAGTCGTCTGCGCGGGGGAATCGAACGGTTTGCCCATTCTTCAATTTGTTGGGCGCGCTGGCCTGACGTCTGATCTGGTCGGCGAGAAGCTCAGCGATGACTTTGTCGGCACGTGCTTAGACTTTGTGCCTGGATTTCGGATGCTCGTGCCAATCTCCGGCCCCCGTCCTGCCTACGCGCTGATAGTCGACGAGAAATCGCGCCTTGACCCAGAGCAGGTTCTCGTACGAACCGAGCGCCGCCTCTCGGCCAATCCTCAGTACGCCTACGCGCGCAGGCTGGGGCAGTTGGGCGAATTATCGATTCACCGCGTCTGCGCGCCGCTCGCAAGCTACATCGGGCGCGCCCAAGGCCCCGGCGTAAGGCTTGGCGACGTCAAGATACCATCCCTGCGCGCCGAGACGGATTGGTTGCCGACCTTCGGGGCGCTCGCGTGAATATCGTCCTCATCTCTCCGAAGGGTCCGCTGTATAGAAACAAGGGCGGCATTTTCAAGAAATCCCTGCGCTACCAGCCGCTGACATTGACGACTCTGGCCGCTTTAATCCCGCCGGAGCTCAATGCTGCGGTCAAACTCATCGATGAGGGCGCCCAAGAGGTGCCCGTCGACACGCAGGCCGATCTGGTCGGAATAACCGTTATTACCGGGACCGCAAGACGCTCATACGAGGTCGCCGCGGAGTTCAGAAAGCGCGGTATTCCTGTCGTGCTCGGAGGCCCGCATGTAACCTTGGCGCCCGAAGAGGCGGCGGAGCATGCGGATGCGATTTGCATCGGTTACGCGGAGGAGTCCTGGCCGAGATTGCTGCGGGACTTCCAGGGCGGCGCTCTCCAAAAGATATACCGGCAGGAATCTGGGCTAACGCTTGACGGCAAGATGCCTTTTGCGCGGCGAGACCTGTTCGACTCCCGGCATTTCCTGACCCAAGCTGTGTTTGAGGCGACC
>CAIQSZ010000419.1 GCA_903874575.1 uncultured Elusimicrobia bacterium | reverse complement strand
GCCAACGAAAGTTGACCGGCTAAATTTAGCGTATTGGCGGGTAATTCGGTTTGCAAATCGCGTAAGTAATCGATTTCTTGCGGCAAGGCACTGCCCGACAAAACCACTTGCAGGCCTTGCGTCTGTAGGTATTGCGCCACCGCCAGCCAGCCTTCGCGCGTCCATTGTTTATAACGCCATTGCGGAAAAATATGCAGCCTGGTCCCCGTGCCGGAACTCCGCGAATCCGACCCTATCCGGAAGGGCCTGCTCAGCATCGAAGAGAACGCTTGGATGGTCGTCGCGGTCACCGATGAGAAGGGCCGCTTGACCGGGATCGTGACCGCCGGCGACCTGCGCCGCTCCCTCCTGAACGGGAATTCCGTCGAGACGCCGTTGTCGGCGATGATGAACCGCAACCCGAGCTGCATCACGCAGGAACAGCTGAGCGAACTGAAGAACGTCCGCCGGATCGTCGATCATCTCAAGGGCCTCTACGGCGACGCGGCGCTGCCCTACGCGCTGGTCCCCGTCGTCACGAAGAACCGGCGGGTGTTGGGGGCCCTCAGCATCAACATGCTGACCGCGACGGGCGGCGCGGCCGCGAAGCCGTCCTTCAAGAAGACTGTCCTGGTGGTGGGCGGCGCCGGTTATATCGGCTCGGTCCTGACCCGCATCCTGCTCAAGGGGGGCTGGCACGTCCGCGTCCTCGACAAGCTGCTGTACACCGAGGACTCTCTCAGCGGGATCGGTCCGGAGCGTTTCTCCTTCACCAAGGGCGACGCCCACAACATCGACACGCTGGTAAAGGCTGTCGAGGACGTCGACGCCGTCGTCTATTTGGCCGAACTCGTCGGCGACCCCGCCTGCGCGCTGGCGCCCCAGACCGCTCTGAAAACGAATTACCTCGCGGTGACCTCGATCGCGCATCTTTGTTCGCACCTGAACATCAACCGCTTCGTCTACATGTCCTCGTGCAGCGTCTACGGGGCGTCGAAGAATCCCGATGAGCTGCTGAACGAGGAGTCTGCGCTGAAGCCGGTCTCGCTCTACGCGCGCACGAAGCTTCTGTCGGAACAGGCCATCCTCCTTGTACGCAGCCTGCCGAACCCGCTGTTCGCGCCCACCATCCTGCGGCTGGCGACCGTGTTCGGCTACTCGTACCGGCCGCGCTTCGACCTGGTCGTCAACACCTTCGCCAAGAACGCCTGGCAGAACGGCGCCATCGAGGTGATGGGCGGCGACCAGTGGCGCCCCAACGTCCACGTGACCGACGTGGCGCGGGCCATCCTGGCGGTGCTCGAGGCGCCCATCCAGAAGGTGCGCGGTCAGGTCTTCAACGTCGGCAGCAACGCCGAGAACCACACCATCAACGGCTTGGCCGACATCGCCGCCCGGGTGTTCCCGGGTCTGAAGGTGGTCAAGCGCGACCACACCGTCGACAAGCGCAATTACCGCGTCGACTTCTCCAAGATCGAGAAAACCATCGGCTACAGGGCGAAGGTGGGCGTCAAGGAAGGGATGGCCGAACTGAAG
>CAIQSZ010000418.1 GCA_903874575.1 uncultured Elusimicrobia bacterium | reverse complement strand
GGGCCTGTCCGGCGGCCAGCAGCAGCGCCTGTGCATCGCGCGCGCCCTCGCCGTCCGGCCCCGCATCCTCCTGATGGACGAGCCGTGCTCGGCGCTGGACCCGATCGCCACCGCGCGCATCGAGGAGCTTCTCGTCGAGATCAAGAAGGACCTGACGATCGTCATCGTGACGCACAACATGCAGCAGGCGGCGCGCGTGTCGGAGCGGACCGTGTTCATGCTGATGGGCGAGCTGGTCGAGACCGGCGAGACCCATCGGCTGTTCACCAAGCCCGCCGACAAGCGCACCGAGGACTACATCACCGGGAGATTCGGATGACCATGAAGCGCCATTTTGACGCCGACCTCGACGACCTGCGCGGACGCCTCCTGCGCATGGGCAGCCTGTGCGAGGAGATGATCCAGTACGCGGTCAAGGTGGTCGTGGAGCGCGAGGAGTCCCATCTGGCCGCCGTCGAGGAGTGGGAGCGCCAGGTCAACCGGCTGCACATCGAGATCGACGACCTGTGCCTCAGGCTGATCGCCCTCCATCAGCCCGCCGCCGGCGACCTGCGCTTGATCGCGGCGGCGCTGAAGATCAACTCGGACCTGGAGCGCGTCGGCGACCAGGCGGTCAACGTCGCCGTGACCGGCGTCTTCCTGCTCAAGGAGCCGCGCATCAAGCTGGGCGACATTCCCCGCATGGTGGAAGTCGCCGCCGGCATGCTCAAGGACGCGCTCGACTCCTTCGCGCGCGGCGACGTGGCCCTGGCGCGCGAGGTCATACGCCGCGACGACGAGGAAGACCGCCTTAAGAGCCAGACCTTCAACGAGCTCGTCCACCTGATGCAGAGCGACGCCTCGGCCATCCAGCGCGGCATGGACGTCATCCTCATCGCCCGCAACCTGGAGCGCATCGCCGACCACGCGACCAACATCGCCGAGGACGTGGTGTTCATGGTCCTGGGCAAGGACATCCGCCACGGCGCCGAGCGCGAGTAGAGCGGCGAAAGGATTACTTCGCGCCCGCCAACATCGCGCGCCCGCCGGTCCATAGCAGCCAGAGGAAGGCGACGTGCAGGGCCGTGGTCGCGGCGGCGCCGATCAGGCCCAGGATGGCGAGCAGGCCGTCGTCTTCCAGAAGGGCCAGGCCCAGCGTGAGCATCGAGGCGGCGGTCAGCGGGTTGCCGAACGGGACGAAGATCGGGATGGCGAAGTTGAGGCCGAGGAGGACCATCGCGGCGCCGATGGCGCGGTGCATGCGCGCGGCGGCTTTCCAGCGCGGCTTGGTGAAGCGCTCCAGGGCGGTCAGGATCTTTTCGGCGGCCGCCAGGATGCGCTCGACGACGCCGGCGCTCAGGCGACGGCGCGCGACGAACGCCGGCAGCGGCAGGCGCTCGCGGCCCAGCGCCAACTGGACGCCCGCGGCGGCCAGGACGACTCCCACGGGGGTGCCCAGTCCGGCCAGCGGGATCGGCTGAAGGAACGGCACGGAGAGAACCACGGCGAGCAGGCCCAGGCCGTCGGGTCCGAGCCGTTGCGCGAGCTCTCCCAAGGCCACGGGGCCGTCCGCCGTCTCGCGCAGGCGTCTTAGGTGCGCGGCGGCGGGCATCTTCGGGGACCCTTAGCTCGCGGGCAGGACGGGAACGTCTTCGTCGGCGGGGCCGGAGGAGCCTTCGGCGGGCTTGACGCGCGCGACCTGCACGCGTCCCTGGGAGTCCACCTTCACGCCGTGGTGGCGCTTGAGCTCCTCCAGCACCTCCTCGGGCGCGAAGCCCTGGGAGCCGGCGCGGTTCTTGATGTCGTTGAGCAAAGTTTTCAGCCGCGACGGCACGTCCTTGATGCGTTGGAGGCGCGCGGCGTAGGTCCAGGCGACTTCGGACAGCGGCTTGCCGCCCGGCTTGCGCGGTTCG
>CAIQSZ010000417.1 GCA_903874575.1 uncultured Elusimicrobia bacterium | reverse complement strand
GCCCGCGCCGTCGGCGCCGGAGCCCGTAACGGTTGCGCCCGCCGTCGCGCCCGAGGCTCCTCGGGCCGTCGTCGCGTCGGCCGAGCACCGCCGGCATGCCCCGGTCCGGCATGAGGCGCCCGTTCAGACCCCGGCTCCCGTTCAGCCCGAGGTCGCGGCCGCGCCGCAGGCGCCCGTCGCGCCGGCCGTCGAGCCCGCCGCGCATCAGCCGAAGATGAAGATCCTGAGCTACACCGGCAAGATCGAGGTGACCGTGGACGGCAAGACCACGGTCGTCGACGCGGCCCATCCCATGGACGAGATTCCCGCCGGCGCGCAGGTGACGGTGGTCTCCGGCGAGGCGGCGTTCCAGTCCGACTACACCGTGATCCGGGCCAAGGCGGGGGATTCCTTCTCCTTTAAAGGAGATCGTGAAAATCTCATCGTTACGGGCATGGCGGGCACCACGGACGTGTCCGTGGGCGAGGCCACGGCCAAGTTGGGCCAGGGCGACGCTCTCTCCATCGCGCCGGCGGCCAACGGCGCGGAGGCGGTTACGGTACTTTCCGGCGCCGTCGAAGTGGCTTCCGCGGGCCGGACGCAGACGGTCGCCATGGGCGGCGTTTACTCGGCTTCGCTGGTTCCTAACGATATGCGCGACGCGCCGAACGAACCGGCCGGCAAGCGGGACGATGACGGGGGCCGGGGTCGCGGCAGCAGGAACGGCGGCGAGCGTTCCCACCCCAGGCTCGGCGATGGAAACCCCAACCAGGAAATCCACGGCGTTTCCCGCCACCGGCCGTAATGACGACTCGATCATATTTTAAACAGAGCAAAAGGATAACTATGCGCAGCATGAATAAATTCGTTCTCGTCGCGGCCGTTCTCCTCCTCGTCGCGGGAAAAGCCGCAGCCGGCTCTTTCTCCGACCTTTTGGACGTCAAGAAGCCTAATCTGCACGTAGGCCCGCTTGAGCTGCATCCTTATTACACCCTCGCCGAGGCGTACGAATCGAACATCTACCTGGTCCCGCGCGATCAGGCCAACGGCGTGCACGTCGGCGGCGGCGTGCTGGGCTCCTGGATCACCAAGAACACCTTGGGCCTGGACGCGGTCCTGCCCGTCGGAAGGCAGCATCGCTTCGAGGGGGGCTACGAGTTCGAGGCGCAGAACTACACGACGCAGTCGAGCGCCAACGACAACATCCAACAGAAAGTCCGGCTCTCCTACGATTACACCGGCGCCCGCGGCCTGTCCGGAAAAGTCAGCGACCGCTACATCAACACCACCGACCCCGCGTTCTCGGAACTGATCACGCGCTCGCACCGCTGGCAGAACCAGGCCGCCGTTTCCGCGGCGTACGCCCCCGAGGGCAACCGGTTCAACGCCGGAGTCGACTACGCGGACACGGTTCACAAGTATCTGGACCCGGCCTTGGCCGCGATCCTTAACCGCAGCGAGCAGTCCGTCGGCGTCAAGGGCGGCTATAAGGTCCTGCCCAAGACCAACGTCTTCGCGGCGTACCACCGCGGCATCACCCATTACTCCGTGGTGCGCGCTGCGGGTTCTCCGGACAAGAACAGCAAGTCGCATTCGTTCGATTTCGGCGTCGAGGGCGACATCCTGCCGAACCTGACGGGCATCGTCAAGACCGGCCTGCATACCCGTCATTTCGACGAGGCGGGCGCCAACGGCCAGACGAAGACCCAGAACTGGACCTACGGCGCGCAGCTGCTCTATCAGCCCACCGCCCGCACGGCCGTGGACCTGAGCTTCGACCGCGCCCTCCAGGAGTCCATCTCCGGCAACAGCCGCTTCTACATCTCCAACGAGGCCTTCCTGACCGTGCGTCATCAGCTGCCCTACAAGCTCACCGCGGCGGTCGATCTGGGAATCGCCTTCAACAAGTATCCCGAGGCCCAGACCACCGGCGGCTTCACGGCCAATCGCCGCGACGACCTCTACATGCAGGGCGTCTCGCTCAAGTACGACATCCGGGAATGGCTGTCGACCACGTTGGGCTACAACCATCGCGAGCGCAACTCGATCTTCACCGGCCAGTACAACTACGAAGATCACGTCACGTCGCTGGCGCTGGCCGTCAAGCTCTAAGATAAGCGCTTAGAGCCGAGCGGATGTCTGCCATGAAGAGGACCGCGTGGGCGTTCATGTTCCCGTGCCTGTTGCTGGCGGGATGCATGGGCCCCCTGCCGGTTCAGGGCGGCCCGGTGGGACCGGATCGTACGCAAGCCGAGAAGGCCGAGGCCGCCCAACTGGCGTCCGTGCTGGACCGCGTCGCCAAGACCAAGAGCGACTACAGGCTTGGTCCGGCCGACCTTCTCGACATCACCGTCTATCAGGACCAGGATCTCACGCGCAAGGTGCGCGTCAGCCAGAACGGCACGGTTTCCATGCCCCTGGTGGGCGCGGTCAAGATCGGCGGCCTGACCATCCTGGAGGCCGAGGAAGTCCTGGCGGAGAAGCTGAAGGCGTTCCTGGTGAGCCCGCAGATATCCCTGTTCATAGAGGAGTACGGCAACAAGCAGGTTTACGTGCTGGGCGAGGTCAACAAGCCCGGCTCTTATCTCATCCCGACCGAGGGCAAGCTCAGCGTCCTGGAGGCGGTGAGCATCGCCGGAGGGTTCACGCCCGTGGCCGGCGTGGACCGCACGCGCGTGCTGCGCAACGTCAACGGCAAGAGCGAGATTCTGACCATCGAGGTCACGGCCATCACCAAGCGCGGCGAAAAAGACAAGGACATCGCGCTACTGCCCGGCGACACCGTCTTCGTGCCGCTGAGCTTCTTCTAGACTAGACTGGACGCGCAACCCCAGGAGCCATGCCCGAAGCGGATTTCCAGCCGGCCGAGTTGAACCTCTCGCAGTACGTCGAGATTCTCATGCGCCGGCGCTGGGTCTTCGCCGGCGTCTGGGGCGCCTGCTTCTTCCTGTCCCTTCTTTACGCCTTCCTTCTAAGCCCGGTCTGGCAAGGCAATACGCTCATCGACATCGAAAAGCCCTCCCACGGCGCGGCCCTCCAGGGCTCGGTCATCATCGAGAGCGTGGACGAGGAGTATTTCCAGACCCAGTACCGCCTGCTCAAGAGCGACTCCCTGACGAGCAACGTTTACGACGCGCTGGAGCTGGAGAAGAGCCCCGACTTCGCGCCGCCGCGCGGCCTGGACAAGCTTCAGGACGCCATCAGGATAGTTCCGGTCCCGAAGACCCGCCTCGTCTACGTCCAGGTCCAAAGCCACGACCGCGACCTGGCCGTGAACATCTCCACGACCTTGGCCGCCGTCTTCGTCGAGCAGAACCTCAAGAACTCCCTGTTCATGTCGCGCGACGTCCTGCAGGCGCTACAGCTCAACAAGAACGGCGTGGACTCGCGGCGCATGTACGGCTCCCTGCCGTCCGTCGTCGACAACAAGCTGATTCAAACCCTCAAGGAACAGCGGATCACTTTGGCCGGCCAGCTCGCCGACATGGCCCAGAAGTACACGCCCAGCCACCCGCAGGTGGTCGCGGCGCAGTCGCGGCTG
>CAIQSZ010000416.1 GCA_903874575.1 uncultured Elusimicrobia bacterium | reverse complement strand
TGTTCGCCGACGTCTATTCGAAGCAGGGCTTCGGCTACGGCGGCGAGCTTCAGCGCCATAAGGGCGAGGATTCGCGCGGAGCGCTGTACGCGTACCGCATACACGAGATTTCGACGGGCGACGACCGCTGGACTTTCCTGGGCCAGGGCTACCAGGCCCTGCCGTCTTCGTCGGCGTTCCAGGGCCGCTTTCAGCTTCAGTCCGACGCGGACTTCAACAATGCCTACCAGCGCTCCAGCCTCTTTCGCGTCAGCCCTGAACTGCGCAACGACGGCGCGTTCGTCCACCGCTTCGCCAGCGGCGTCGCGCGGTTGTCGTATGCGCGGTTGGATACGGCGGTCGTCGACCAGCGCCATTTTCACAAATCGACCGAGGACTATCCTCGCCTCGAGTACCAAAGCCAGCCCCTGCGCCTGGCCGGCCTGCCGTGGCTGAATACCTTCAGCGGCTTCGCGGCCAACAACTACGACGCGGCGCGGCCGTTCCTCCAGAGATCCGTCAACGCGGCCTGGGACGCCACGAGGACTTTCTCGCTGGCGCGCGGCGTCAGTTTCGCGCCGAAGCTGGACTATTCCGAGACCTGGTACGATCGCTTCGACGAATTGATTTCCGAGTCCAGCGCGACCTATCGCGACTCCTCGTTCGGCCGCTGGTCCGTCTCCGGGAATCTGCGGTTCAACACCCGCGTCGGCGACTGGGATGCCGCGCAGACCTATTCCCAGCGATTGCGTCCCGACGGCTTCACTCAGGACGTCCCCGCCAACGACAGGGGCGTGGAGCGCAACGACTTCACGCTTTCCGACGTGTTCCTGCCTTTTCCCGGCGCTTGGGCGAAGCTGTCCTCCGGCTACGACCTGCGCACCTACCGCGACCGCGCCCTCGGCTTTCGCGATCGTCTCCTGCCCGTCGTGGTCCAGACCAACTGGCGCGCATCGGACCGCTTGAGCTTCGCGGTGCGCGACGACTATCAACTTCGGCAGGGCAACCGAGCGGTCGTCGCCGACGCGCGCTGGGGCGACGACGAGGGCGCGGCCGTCGGCGGAGGCTTCGCCTACAACATCTCGGACCCAGGCCGCTACTACGGCAACGTGGAGTTCGCGATCGCGCCGTCCAGCCCCACTTGGCGGATTTCCCTGGTCCTGCGCGCGTACGCGCAGACTTCAGGCGGCGTGGCGGGCCTGCACGGCGGGCGTTTGTTCGAGAAAGAGGCGTCTTGGACCAAGCGCTGGCACGACTTCTACACGAAGCTGGGCGCGCGCTTCCGGCCGGGCGGGGTCGGCGAGGCCACCGTCCGCGTCGATTTCAAGTTCGGCACCACCGACCCGAAGCAGGCGCCGCGCCGAAACTGGGAGGCCGAATGGTTCCCCGAGCGCGCGACGCAGGACGACCTGAGGCCGTGAGCTAGTGTAGTGTCTCCAACACTTCTTTACTTCTGGCGACTTTAGCCAGAATGCGCTCGGTCGTCGCGGTCCACGCGAATACTTTTGGGTTCTGATTGTG
>CAIQSZ010000415.1 GCA_903874575.1 uncultured Elusimicrobia bacterium | reverse complement strand
CGGGCAGGGGCGCGGGGGCGGACTTCGCGGCGCGGCCCGGGACGGCCGCCAGAACGGCGGCGGCGCACCAGGCGACGGCCCATCCGGACTTCGCCTTCATCGGCTTTCGTTTCATTCGTCCACGCCCTCCTATTGTTTCCGTCGTTTTCCAGCGACTCCGGGCATGATATGGATCGCTCGTTCGATCTCTTCCCGGGTGAATTTCCGCGCCCTTTTGACGAAGGCGCTGGTGAGGACGATCTCGGTGCGGTTGAAGAAATAGAGGATGCGGTACTCCACGCGCTCGGATTTGAACCGCAGCTTGTAGATCCTGTCCCGCAGGTAGTCCGCCGCCGGACGCCGCAGGCGGGGTCCGTTCTCCTCCAAATCCGTCAGCGCCGCGCCCGCTTCGATCCGGGCGGCCAAGGGCAAGGCGCTCAGGAATTCCCGGACCGGTTCGACGCCACGCTCGGAACGGAGAAATCTCAGGTCCCAGGCCATGGGTCAATATATATCATAAGTGGTATATATTGTCAATGCGGGAAAAGAATGCGGCCCTCGAAACGTCCGCCGAGGACGCGGGCGACGCTTTCGAGGAGGTCGATCGTCATGTTCTGCTCGCCGGCTTCCATGCGGGAAACGGCCGCCTGGCTGGTGCGTATCAGCCGAGCGAGCTCGGGCTGGGACATCCCCGCCCTCTTGCGCGCTTCGTAGATTTGCTGGGCGACGCGCCGTCGAGCGAGCGCCCGCGCCACGCCCGCCTCGAATTCGGGGTCTTTGAGCTCCCGGCGCAACCACTCGCCGACCCGACTGCCTTTTCCGCTCATTCTCATTCCAGGTCGTCAGGCCAGTTCGATGCCGACCGGACAATGGTCGGAGCCCATCACGGCGGGCTCGATGAACGCCCTTCGCAGGCGCGGGCGGAGGTTGGCGCTGACGAAGAAGTAGTCGATGCGCCAGCCCACGTTGCGCTCGCGCGCGCGGGACTGCTGGTCCCACCACGAGTAATGCCCCGGGCCCTTCTCGAACTCGCGGAAGGTGTCGACGAAGCCGTCGGCGAGCAGGCGGTCCAGCCACGCGCATTCCTCCGGGAGGAAGCCGGAGGTGCGGCGGTTCTCCTTTGGGCGCGCCAGGTCGATGTCCCTGTGGGCGGTGTTCACGTCGCCGCAGATGACGAGCTTGTCATCGCCGCGCTTGCGGCAGCGGGGGATGACTTCTTCAAGCAGGGCGGCGTAGAAGTCCAGCTTGAACTTCAGCCGTTCCTCGCGGGCCTTGCCGTTGGGGAAATAGACGTTGAACAAAGTGACGTCGTCGTGCCGGGTGACGAGCACGCGCCCCTCCCCGTCGAATGCCTCGATGCCGAAGCCGCGTTCGACCTTGGCGGGGGCGGCCTTGGAGAAGGTCGCCACGCCGGAGTAGCCCTTCTTCCCGCCCCAATGGAACTCGCCGTGGTAGCCGAACGGGTTGAGCGCCTCGGGAGCGAGCTGGTCGGGCTGGGCCTTGGTCTCCTGCAGGCAGACCACGTCGGCCCGCTCCGCCCTGAACCAGTCGCCAAAGCCCTTCTTCCAGACCGCGCGAATCCCGTTGACGTTCCAGGAGACCAGTTTCAAGGCTAGGCGGTCTCGTAAACCGGGGTGCCCGACGAGTTCGCGTATTCGCGGAAGTGCTTGATCAGCTTTTTGGTGATCGGTCCCGCGACGCCCGCGCCGATGACGCGGTCGTCGATCTTGACGCCCGCGATGACCTCGGCGCCGGTGCCGGTCAGGAAGACCTCGTCGGCGGTGTACAGCTCGTAGCGCGAGAAGTCCCGCTCGTCGATCTTGACGCCCAGCTTCTGTTGGGCGAGCTCGATGACCACGTTGCGGGTCACGCCCACCAGGATGCCGGCGGAGACCGGCGGCGTGCTGATCTTGCCGTCCTTGACGAAGAAGATGTTGTCGCCGGAGCACTCCGAGACGTTGCCCGCGGCGTTGAGGAGGACGGCCTCCTGGGCGCCGGCGGCGGTCGCCTCGGCGCGCGCCAGGATGTTGGCCAGGTAGTTCAGCGACTTCACGGCGGGCGTGACTTGGTCCAGGCCTTTCTGCCGGACGGCCGACGTCACCAAAGTCAGTCCTTTTTCGTAGAACTCCTCGGGGTACAGCGCGATCTTGTCGGCGATGATGAACAGGGTCGCGCCCCGATCGCACTTGCGCGGGTCCAGGCCCAGGTCCCCGACGCCGCGCGTCACGACCAGGCGGATGTAGGCGTCCTTCAGGCCGTTGAGGCGGACCGTCTCGACGACCGCCTTTTCGATCTCTTTTATGGAGAGGGGGAGCTTGAGCAGGATCGCGCGGGCCGAGTCTTCGAGGCGCCGGAGATGGTCTTCCAGGCGGAAGATGCGTCCATTGTAGGCGCGGATGCCCTCGAAGATGCCGTCGCCGTAGAGGACGCCGTGATCGAAGACGGAAACCTTCGCGTCTTCCTTCTCGCAGAATTTCCCGTCGAGGTAGATCTTCATTCCTTGGCTCCGTCGGCGCGGTCTCTCCCGGACGGAGCCAGGATATCAAAATCCCGGCTTCTCCGTCGATGAGAAAGGCGTCCGTTCCGGCCGGCGCAGGGCGCGCAGGCCGTCCGCGCTGCTCAGCAGGAGAGACTCGCCTCCGCCGGGGAGGCGGACTTTCAGCAGGCGCAGGGGCGCGCCGTACACTTCGTCGTAGACGGTCGTTCCGGCCGCGTCGAGCAGGACGAGGCGCCAGCGGGGCACGCCCCGCGGGCCCGCCGCCAGCAGGGCCAGCAGAGGTTTCGCGTCGGGATCCGGGCGCACGGATTCGGCTCCGATCAAGGTCATCGGAGATAGTGGGAAGCGGAAGAGAGTCCGGCCGTCCAGCCCGGCCACGCGCGCGTCTTCCCGGCCTACGACCAAGCCGCGGATCACCGGCCAATCGACGACCGAGAACGCGTCTTCCTTCGGCCCTGCGGGGATATCGCCGAGCGCCTGGCCGTTTTCATCCCAGATCCTCACGGGCCGGCCGTATTCCCGCGCCGCGATCCAGGCGGTGGCCTGGCGCGTGCGCGGGGCCAAGGCGACTAGTTGAGGCGAGTTCATGGGCCGGCTCCAGACCGTCTTCCCGCCCGCCCCGAGGCGCGACACGGCGGACTGCGACGCGGCGTAGAACGCGACGGCCCCCGCGCCTTCCAAGTCCGCGGGGCGCAGGGCGTTCGGGGGGAGTTGGGCGTCCGGATGGTGGTTCCAGACGAGGCTTCCATCCTTCTCCCGGACTTCCGTTTCGGAATAGCCGCCCCCGGTCCGCACGACGACCGCCCGGCCGCCGACGCGGGTCAACGTGGAGAACCAGTTCCAGCGCAGGCCGGGGCCGAACTCGACGCGGCCCTTGGGGGAGAGGTTCGTCGCGTCGTAGAAGTCGGCGCCGCGCTGACCAGCGACGGCGAGGTCCTCCCCGGGCTTGCCTTCCAGCGCGACGGCCAGGTGCCAGCCGGGCGTGGCGGAGACCAGGACCTTGCGCCAGGCGTCGTCGCCGGCGACCACGCGCGGCTCGCCGATGGCTTTCAGCGCGGCGCGCCGCGCCGCGACGGCGGTGGGCAGGACGTCCGGACGGCCGAGCGCCACGGCCAGCACGGCCAGGGCGGCGCCGAACGCGACGCAGGCCGCCGCGCGCAAGGCGGGACGTCCGGTGCGCCAGGCCAGACCGAGGCCCTTGCCCGCGAGCGCGCCGGGCAGAAAGACGAGCAGGACCAGCGCCGGCGAAAATAGGAGCGCGAGCGCGGCGGTCGAGCCTCTCGGGAACAGGAACACGGAGGCGCGCACGCCGGCCTCGACCGCCACGCCCGCGCCGCCGGCGCCCGCCAAAGGCCATGGGTCGAGCAGGCGCCGGGAGCGCCCCGCCGCCCATAGGGCGGCGTAGGGGACCAGCGCCCACGCGGTGAAGACCAACGCGGGAACGGACGGGCTTGCGCCCGACAGGTTCGTGCCCAGGACAAGCGCTCCTCCCAGGAGGGCGAAGGCGGTGGAAACGCGGCGGGGACCCACGGCGACCGTCCTCAGCGCAGGCGGCCGTCGTCCATGCGCAGGACGCGGTCGGCGGCCTTGGCGGCGGGCTCGTCGTGGGTCACCAGCACGACGGCGGCGCCGTTTTCGCGCGCGGCGCGGCGCAGGTCGGCGAAGACCTTCGCTCCGTTGCCGGCGTCCAGGTTGCCGGTCGGCTCGTCGGCCAGGATGACGGCGGGGCAATTGGCCAGCGCGCGCGCGATGGCCGCGCGCTGGCGCTCGCCGCCCGAGGTCTGCGAAGGGAAGCGGTCGCGCAGCTTCGCGATGCCCAGGGATTCCAGCAAAGCCGCCGCGCGGAACTCGGCTTCGGCCAAGGGCGCGGCCGTGAGGCCGCGGGCGCGGGCGATGCGCGCGGGCATCAGCACGTTCTCCAGGATGGTGAACTCGGGAAGCAGCGAATCGAATTGGAACACGAAGCCCAGGCGCTCGTTGCGCAGGCGCGCGCGGTCGTCGTCGGCCAGGCCGCCGACCTGCGAACCGCCCAGGCTGAGCGTCCCCGCGTCGGGGCGGTCCATCAAGCCGAGCAGGTTGAGCAAAGTGGACTTGCCGG
>CAIQSZ010000414.1 GCA_903874575.1 uncultured Elusimicrobia bacterium | reverse complement strand
TGCCACAGCAAAAACATTAGCGGTATTTTTGACTGCCATACCAAGTGACCATTCTCCTGTAGTTGCCTTGTTATAAAGAGCCGTACCGCCGCCGACTAAAATAAATGGAGTCCAGGGCAGAGGCGGCGTCCCTCCGCCTAGGAAGAAGGTGGACAGCAAGAGCGAACCGAGCAATACGTAGCCGTACTCGGTCAGGAAGAAGATGGACCACTTCATGCCCGAGTACTCGGTATGGAAGCCTCCGACCAGTTCCGACTCGGCTTCCGGAATGTCGAAGGGGACGCGGTTCGTCTCCGCGATGGATGCGATCAAGAAGATGGCGAAGGCCAGTTGTCCGACCACTGGGTAGAACACGAACCAGCGCGGCACCACCCCCCACCAGTAGCCTTCCTGCGCCTTGGCGATGACCGCCAAATCCAGCGAGCCCGCGAACATCAGTATCGGAACCACGGAGAAGCCTCGCGGCAGTTCGTAGCTCACGATCTGGGCGGCCGCCCGCAAGCCGCCGAGCAGCGAATACTTATTGCCCGAGCCCCAGCCCGCCATGACGATGCCGATCACGCTGATCCCCGCGAACGCGAAGATGTACAACGTTCCGACGTCCAAGCCGGCGGCCGTCAGCCCGCGGCCGAACAGCGCGGGCGCGAACGCGATTACGCAGGGCACGACCACGACGGCCGGCGCCAGCGCGTGCACCCATTTGTCGGCCGCGGCAGGGGTGACGTCCTCCTTGAGCATGAGCTTGAGCCCGTCCAAAGCCGTCTGCGCCCAGCCATGGAAGTTCCACCCTTTCGGGCTGCCCGCGTACGTTGGACCGACGCGGGACTGGATGTGCGCCGAAATCTTGCGCTCCCACCAGATGGACCAGAGACCATTGATGAGGACGACGTGCAGGACGATCAGGACTTTGAGCGCGATCCAGGCCGCGTCCGCGGCGAGGGCGGGCAGGCCCCTCGCGACGACGAATGAGAGAATCTGGGCGTGGACCCATCCCCCCCATTGCGAGAGTTCGCCGACCGCGACGCCGAGGACGCCCAGGCCGAGAAAGATTCCAACAAGCAACGCCGCGCCCATCCGGTAGCTGGGGCGCGACCACGCGGAGTCGAACACGTGCTGGGGCCAGGTCGCGAAGCGATCAGTGATCAGGCGCCCGTTGGACGAGTTCAATTTCGCATCCGGGAAGACGGCCTTCGCCGGGGCGGCTTGCGACGCAGCGGGCTTCGCGGGTGCGGGCATCGTCCCTTCCGAATCGGGGGCGTTGTCTCCCATGTTATCGGTCCACCTCGCCGAGCACGATGTCGATCGAGCCCAGCATGGCGATGACGTCGGCGACCTTCATGCCGGCCAGCTTTTCCTCAAGGATCGCGAGGTTTACGAACGACGGGGCGCGTACATGCATGCGGAAGGGGGACATCCCGCCGTCCGCGACCAAGTGGATGCCCAAATCACCGCGGGATGCCTCGATGTGGGCGTATGCCTCGCCGGCGGCGGGCTTGGGAATCTTCGCGATGCCGGATGCCATGATTGGACCATCGGGGAGCTTCTCCAGGACCTGCTCGACGATCTTGAGCGACTCGCGCATCTCGCGCACGCGGCAGTGGTAGCGGTCCCAGCACGATCCTTCCAAGCCCATCGGGACGTCGAAGCGGTAGTTCTCGTAGCCGCAGTAGGGATCGTGCTTGCGCACGTCGTAGTCCACGCCGGAGCCGCGCAGACTCGGGCCCGATAGCCCCCAATTGATCGCTTCTTCCTTCGTGAGGCATCCGACGCCCTGGGTGCGCGCCATGAAGATCGGGTTGTAGG
>CAIQSZ010000413.1 GCA_903874575.1 uncultured Elusimicrobia bacterium | reverse complement strand
CGCGTGCGGCCGCATAAATCGAGCCAATGCTCGCGGGTCCGGTCCAGGAGGGATTGCGTCCCCGCATGCAGGGCTTTGAGGTGGCGCGCGAAGCCCGCCTTGAACCGGTCCTTGGGCAGGGCACCCATCATCCAGGAAAGATCGCGGCTTTCCCCGTCGGCCAAGGAAAGATCGTACTGCAGGCACACCACCGGATCGTACCCGGCGCCCATACGGCCGGAAAGCTTGGCTCCACGGCTCAGGACCCGGGCTTCCTTCCAGTCGTTGTAGGAACCGAACACTTCCTCCCGGTCGCAGGTCAGACCGACGGGCTGTGCGTCGCCGGCGAAGAAAAACGTGTAGGGCCAGTCCTTGTTCCAGCCCGGGTCCTTGGGGATATTCGCGGTCCAGAGCGTGCTGTCGGCCACCACGGCGCGGGAGGAATCCTCGGTGCGGGTCCGGACGAAAAGATTGAGGAACTCGCGGTGCCAGTCCGGGAAAGCGCCCAGCAGGAGCTCGAAATAAGGCATGAGCGTGAGCCGGCGGGGCCGACCGGAGCGGTTGACGACGCGGACTTTCCAGACCTCGCAGGAGAAGCCTTCCGGCACGAACAAAGTCCATTCGATCTCGACGCCGTGGCAGCGGGTCGTGAAAGTGGTGTATCCCAGGCCGTGGACGCACTTGTAGCTTTCGTAGTCCGGCTTGAGCGGCTGCGGCGCCGCTGACCAGGACTCGCCGGACTCGTCGTCCCGGATCAGTAAAAATTTACCGGTATTGTCGCGCAGAATGTCTTGGTTCCAGCGAGTCGCGCGGTTGAGCATGGAATGGACCAGCCAGGAATAGCCGCCTCCCGCCTGGGAAACGGTGGCGCCCCACTCCCCGTTGGACAGAACGTTGATCCAAGGGCGGGGCGTACGCCAATCCGTGATGGTGTAGGAGGCGCCTCCGTCGGAAAAGTAACCGTATTTGCCTTCCAAAATCTTCTCCGCAGTCGAGTTCGGCATATTTTCCCTCTATTCTTTGACGGAACCGGCGGCGATTCCCTGGATGTAATGTTTCTGGGCCATGAGGAAGACGGCGATGGCCGGAATGACGACGATGACCGCGCCAGCCATCAAAAGTCCCCAGTCGGTGAAGTATTGGCCGTTGAGATTGGCCAAGGCCACGGGCAAGGTATAGCGATCCTCGCGAAGCATGATGATGAGGGGCCACAAGAATTCATTCCAGGACCCGATGAAGGTAAAGATGACGAGGGTCGCGATGATGGGGCGGCAGAGCGGCAGCATGATCTTGAAAAAAATCATGGCTTCGGAGCAGCCGTCGACCCGGGCGGCCTCGAGAATTTCCTCCGGGATTTCCATCATGAACTGGCGGAGCATGAAGATGGCGAATACCGCCGCCGTGCCCGGAAGAATGAGCCCGGTGTAAGTGTTGAGCAGGTGCAAATGCTTCAGGATCATGAACACGGGCATCATCGTCACTTGGCCCGGGACCATCATCGTCACCAGCAAGAGCGTGAAAAGCTTCTCTCGGCCGGGGAAACGCAGTTTGGCGAAGGCATAGCCGGACATCGCGTTGAAAAGCACCGAAAATACCGTGGTCCCGACGGCATAAACGACGCTGTTGAACAAATGCCGGGCCATGTCCAGCGCCGAGAAAAGGTCCCGGTAATGCTGCCACGTCCAATGGCGCGGGATGACCGTGGGCGTACGGGTGAAAATTTCGTCGGAGCCTTTGACGGAAGTCGAAAGCATCCAGATAAACGGGAAAAGCGTGAGGGTGACGGAAACGAAAAGAAACGCGTAAAAGGCGATTTTCTGCGCCGGACCGACGCGGTTGACGGAGTTCATCCGGCGGCCCCCTCGAACCTGTCGTGCATCTTGCGCTGGAAAAGCGTCAGCATGAAAATGATCGAGAACAGCACGTAGGACATCGCCGAAGCATAACCGAGGTTATAGAACTTGAAACCCTGCAGGTACATCCACAACACCACGGACATGGTCGCGTAAAGGGGGCCGCCCGCGGTCATGATGTAGGGTTCCGCGAAAAACTGCAGGTAGCCGATGGTCGTCATGATGACCACGAAGAACATGGTGCGCCGCAGCATCGGCAAGGTCACGTACCGGAACTGCTGCCACACGCCGGCGCCGTCGATGGCGACGGACTCGTAGAGCGACTTGGGAATGGACTGAAGCGCCGCGAAAAAAATGATCGTGTTGTACCCGAAACCCTTCCAAAGAGCCATCAAAACCAGCGAAGGCAGGGCCAAGCGGGGATTGGTGAGCCAATCCCTCGGTCCGATGCCGAACTTTGCGAGCGCGATGTTGAACAGTCCGTAGACCGGGTTGTAAAGCCAGCGCCAAATCATCGCGACCGCCACCATG
This sequence comes from uncultured Elusimicrobia bacterium, assembly GCA_903874575.1. Taxonomy (GTDB): domain Bacteria; phylum Elusimicrobiota; class Elusimicrobia; order UBA1565; family UBA9628; genus GWA2-66-18. The sequence goes on along the minus strand of CAIQSZ010000413.1, from coordinate 4,496 downwards.
GTGGTGATCACCGGGATGAAATAGGCGATACGGAAGAAAGCCTTCCAGCGCAGGAATTCGCGGTTTAGGGCCAGAGCCATGCACAACGAAAGCGCTATGTTGAGCGGCACGCCCAAGGTAGCGAACAGCATGGTGTTCCTCAGGCTGACGAGGAATACCGGATCGCGGAAAAGACGGGCGTAATTTTCGATCCCGACATAAGCCACGCGACTCAAGTCGTTGAGACCGTAGAGATTCAAGTTGGTGAGACTCGCGATGAAGGTCGCGATCACGGGAAGGAAAAGGAAGACCGACAGCACGCTCAGGGACGGCAATAGAAACCAAAACGCGACGGGCTGGTATTTGCCTGTGGCCTTGGCTTTGGGCCCGCCGAGGAAATAATAAACCAGAAACAGCAACGGCAGGACAAAAAGACCCGTCGTCGCCAGAAAGCGGAAAGTCGCGCTTTGCTTGGCCGCGGGCTTGGCTAAAATGCGGCGAATCTGCGCCGTGTATCTCGCCCGTGCCTGATCGACCGGGGTACGGCCGTACATCACCTCTTCCATGACCCGACTCAACACTTCGGCGACCTCTTCCCAGGCGAGAATGGGCGGCGGGGACTTGGCGTTTTCGAGGTGGGTCTTGAACGGAGCCAGCAAGGGGTCGGAGGCCAGAACCGGATCGTTCCAAGCCGCTTTGACCGCGGGAAGATCCTTGGAAATGCCGTACCATAAAACTTGATTCTCGGGGCGGCTCAAGAACCGGATAAAGCGCCAGGCCTCCGGCTTGCGGCGGGAATTCTTGAAGACGACCAGGTCGCTTCCTCCCACGAAGGAAACCGACGCTTTCGAGGCGGGCAAGGCGGCGGTGGCCCACTTACCCGCGAGTTGGGGCTTGTAGTGCTGGAGTTCCGAGAGCAGCGTAGGACCGGAGACGAATATGGGCAGATAACCGGACTCGAAGAGATTCAAGAGATTGATGGAACTGTTGTTGCGATTCGCCTCTCTGGGCGAGAGGTTGTCGTCGAAAAAACTTTTCAGGTAGGAGAGCGTCCCCTCTAAAGCGCCCGGGCCGAAGACGTCGCCGTCGGGACCCGCGGGAAGTATCTCTCCGCCGTTCTGCCATAAAAACATGAGCAGGAACTGCCAATCGTTGATGGGCAGAGTGAAAGCGAAAGTCGGTTGGCCGGGACGGCTGTTGCGGCGGACGAGTTCGACGCACAGACTATGGAACTTCTCCCATGTTTTGGGGAAGACCGGATATCCGGCCGCCGCAGCCAAGTCCTTGCGGTAGTAGACCACCCGGGTGTCCACGTACCAGGGTACGCCGTACCGCCGCCCCCCGAAAAGAGTAGGGGTCAAGGCGCCCGAAAAGAATCGATCCGGGGCGACGTCCGGAGCGCCCACGGCATAGGCGTCAAGAGGCTCGAGCACCCCCATATTCTGGAATTCCGGCATCCAAGTCGTTCCCATCTGGGTCACATCGGGGGTGATGTCCGCGACGACGGCCGTGACCAGTTTCTCGTGGGCCGCGTCCCAAGGGATGGCCTGGACGACCACCTTGATCCCGGGATTTTCCGCCTCGAAGCGGCTCGCCATGCGGCGCATGAGGGTGCCTTCCATGCCCATCGCCCAAACCACGATCGACGAGGGCTTGGCCGCGGTCTCGGATGGAGCGGCGGACGCCTCGGGGGGCAGCGTCAGAGCGGCGACCAGCGACACGATCCAACCGAATGCAAGAAGCCGCCTCGAAAAAAGACTATGCAGATCGCGCTCGATGATCACAGCTACGCGCGATGTTAGCAAATGCGGGAGTTACATTCACCCTGCTCTTGCTTGGGCCAACGCGCGCGAAACTACGGCGTCTCGGTAATTACGTGGCGGACCGGTCGGAAGTTCCTCAATCTCTCCCGCAACGACGACGCCAGCCTGAAGAACCTCAAACTCCCGCCTTGCGCGGCGCTCAACATACGGCCGTCGGAGGAGATCGTCACGTGGTCGATCGAACCGTCGGGGCCGAACGGTTCGACGTCGGGACCCACCTGAACGCGCGCGCCTCCGGTCGCGCGGAAGACGCGGATTCTCGCGCGGCCACCCACGGCAAGGACGCCGCCGTCCGGAGTGTGCGCCAGAGAGGCGACGACGTCGCCGTTGTCGAGGTCGGAACCGAAGGGGACGTATCTGTATCCGGCCCGGGCGAAGCGGGCGCGGGTCCTCCGATAAAAACGGACTTTCGCGCCGCTCGCCGCGACGAGGGCGCCGCCGTCGGACGTAAACGCCATGGGCCCGACGGCGCCATGTCTGAGCGCGGAGCCGATTTCGACGTATCGATCGGACCGCAGAAACCGGGACCGCGAACCGTAAATGCGGACCTCGTCGGAAATGCCCGCGGCGAAGGTAAGCCCGTCGGGCGAGATCGCCAGACGCAGGGGACCCGGGGCGAAACGCTTGATCGCGGGGCCGGCCTGGACGTAGCCGCCCGCCCCATGAGAGTCTCTGCGGAAGATCAGAATTTCCGCCTGAGTGTACACGACGAGGGTGCCGCCGTCGGACGAAAGCGCCGCCGACTCGAAAGGGACGCCGTGCGCATGCACGGGACCGCCCCTAAGAGAACTTCCATCTTCCAAGAAGACGCGAAATTTACTGCCGCCGACCGCGACGATGATGCGACCGTCGGCCGAGGCCGCGAGGAATTGGACCGGGGCCCCAAGGCTCAAATGATGAACGTCCAAGTGGAAAAGGCGGTCCGCCCTGCCGTGACCGACGACCTCCCGACCCTCGGGCGTCGGCAAACTTAGGCGATACGACGTATCAGGGCCTGGAGGAACGTTCGACATAACCTGGAGTACGAGGACGCTATCGACGCGGGCTACGGCGAGGGTTCGCCCGTCGGGGGTATGTGCCGCGATGGATTCGCCCGGCAGGAAAACGTCGTGCGCGGCTATCCAGGTCGGACGGATCATTCGTGCCATGAAGGCTCCCAGCCTCGCGGCGATCTCCGACATCCAACTCCAATGCGATGCCGAAGAAACGTCTGCGGCCTGGGCTGAGAACCGACGTCCAATTCCCCGCTCTATATGTCGTTCAGAAATGGGCGAGACCGAAATGGCGAGCGATTGCACCTTGGGGTGAATCGTAGGATCCGGAGCCCCCAAGGCGACCGCAGGTTCATCCCCCATCGGACCAGCCAGCGACAGCTCGGCCAAGCCGTCCCTTCGGTCGGCCCACGCCGTCCCAACGTCGGTGATCTCAGCCCCAAGGCCCGCGGCGAACTCAGCCGCGACGATCGCGCGGCCGCGTTCTAAATCCAAACGATGTTCCGGGACCAATCCAATGAGCATATTCAAATCCTCTGACTGGATTCGCAATGCATGAACGGCCTCACGGTCAAATGAGCCGGGAGCGCCTGCAAGCCTCTCGACTCTATTGAGCATCAATCGGGCGTGCTGAGCGGCGGCCCGATGAATCGCCGCGACTTGCTCCGGCAACGCCTCAGCGGCGAAATTGTCCGGTTCTTGGCCCGCAAATTCCAAGACTCTCGAGAGGGCCGGAATTGCGTCCGGACCGGCGAGGTCTAGGGACGCAAGAAGACCCGCCCTCTGCGGCGCCGCGAAGAATGCCGGCCAGCCTCTCGCCCCCGGCGCGACTTCCACCACCGCGGCGCAGGCCCCGCGCCCCATGGGCCCGGGAGCCGCCGCGGCCGCGCCGAGCGCGAGGGCCAGGGCCGTCAATCGACCGGATCGACGAAGGACGGCCCGCGGGGGAAGGGCGGCAGCCTGGACGGCGGGCGGGACTCGGCGCATCGGCAAGAACCTCCGGGATGGACGACCGGAGGCATTCTAGCGCACGACGCGCGGCGCCGGGTTGTCCGCGGGTCAATCCCGCGTGAAGTTCATTTGACGGAACCGTCCCGGGACGGCGGCCTAGAACTGCGACAGGGGCAGGACGATCTCCCCCATCTTGCCGGGGCTGTACGCGCCGCCGTTGACGGCCTTGGCTCCGCGGCGGATGCGCACGGCGTAGACCCCGGCCTTCTTGGCCTCCAGAAGTTCGCGGTCGCCGTCGCCGAAGAACAGAACGTAGCGGCCGTCCTGGAGATGGAGGTGCAGTTCCTCGGGATCGGGCACGAACAGGAAGCCCCGCGGCGACAGGTGCCGCCACTCCTTTCTGAGCGCTTCGCCGCCGGAGGCGCCGCGCTCGGCCAGAATGGTGACGCGGAAGCCGAAGCCGCGCAGCAGCAGCGCGAGCGCGTAGGGCACGATCTTCGGGTTTTCCAGGTCGTAGGCGTTGTTGACCACTTTCCAGTACTCCGGGCCGCGCGCCTGCTGGACGGCGCCGGCGGCCTTCTCGAACGCCGCGGAAGACTCGACCAAGCCGTCGTCGTAGGTGAACGCCACGCCCAGGCGCGCGACGGTGACCAAGCTGAATATGAGGCCCCAGACGCTCATCGTGGCCAGGATCTTCTTGGTCGTGGTCCAGGTCTTCTCGACTTTCTCGCGGACATCCTTGAGTACCATG
>CAIQSZ010000412.1 GCA_903874575.1 uncultured Elusimicrobia bacterium | reverse complement strand
CGTGTCGAACGTGGCGAAGGGATGAAGTTTGAGGGGAACGAATTCTCCGGCCTGCGAGGTCTTCGCGCAGGAAAAAGACACGATGCAAGCCGCCGCGGACGCACGAAGTCTGTTTATATTCATGTTACACGCTATCATATACGAGCGATGCCGACTAACATTGAAATCAAGGCCAAGGCCGCCGACTGGGACGGCCAGTTGGCGCGAGCCAAAGCGCTCTGCCGGAAAACGGAAGAGCTGTCGCAGGAAGACACGTTCTTTAACTGCGGGAAAGGGCGGCTCAAGCTCCGCGACCTCGGGGCCGAGGGGCGGAGCCATCTCATCTTCTATCAAAGGTCGGACCAAGCCGGCCCCAAGGCGTCCTCTTACGAGATTGCGCCCGTTCCGGACGCGGCCTCGATGAAGGCGTTGTTGTCGAAGGCGTTGGGGGCGGGCAGAACCGTGCGCAAGAAACGGACGGTTCTTCTCGTGGGCCAGACCCGGGTCCATTTCGACGAGGTCGAGGGACTGGGCCGGTTCATCGAATTGGAAGTCTGCATGAAATCGGGACAGACCGAGCAAGAGGGGGAAGAGATCGCGCGCCGTCTCATGGCGGAGCTGGCCATCGAGGCGCCCTCGCTGCTGGAGGGCGCGTACGTCGAGATGCTGCCCGGATAGGTATCTTCGTCCTTAACGTTTTAGAACGTTCTTGAGCGCTTCCCGTCTGCTCAGGGGGCTGAGGCGGGCGTCGTGCCGCCGGACGTAGCGGATCACTTCCTCTGGATCGGTCCAGGCGTATTGGCGCAGCGCCCAGCCGACGGCTTTTTGCAGGAAGAACTCCTTCGAGCCGAGGGAGGGTTCGATGCAGGCGTAAAGCAAATCAAGGTCGGTCTCCTGCTTGAAGCCGATCTGGCAGAGAATCGAGGTCCGGCGCTTCCATAGATTTTCCGACCGGCTCCAAGCCCGCATCATCGTTTCCATCGGTTTTCGGTGCCGCATGAGAATGGGGCCGACCCGGTGGGTGGCGATATCGTCCACGTAATCCCACCACGCGCCCGTGGTGATCATCTCCTCGTACATCTTCATGGCGTCGGGGGTCTGGAAGCGCGCGGCGCGCGGATGCCCCGCCAGAGCCAACGCCGCGTAACGCTCCTCGCGGTATCGCGCCTTGCGCCAAAGGGTCAGCGCGTGAGACCGCCAAGCCGCCGCGGTCGGCAAGTCCAGATCGGCGAAGACGCGCCGGCACACTTTGCGCACCGTCGGGAGGGGGACTCCGTGGTAGGGCATGGCGGACTTCATGTAGGCCCGCATCCCTGGAGCCTTCGAGGCGTCGGCGCTGCGGCGCAGGTCCGCTCGGAGCCTGGTCAAGAGCTCTCGGCTCCTCGCGGTCGCCGAATGGGGCGGCTGGTCACGGTCGGTTTTCATCGTTTTTCCGTTTTCGGAGCGGACGTTCGGGCTGGAGTCTATTTTGCTACATTGGCGCGCGGGTTTGCCGACGTCGGGATCGACGTATTCTCCAAGAAACTACAATAACCTCATGAGCGCTGCGAGCTCCGCCGCCGTCCGCGAGGGCCTCGCGTTGTTCGCGCTCTGCTGGCTGCTGGCCCGCGTCGAGATCGAGATCGAAGGGCCCGAGGGCTGGGCCAAGGGTTTGCCCACCTGGCGCTGGGGGCCGGACTGGTGGCTGAGGCTCACCAACGGCAAGGAGGTCACCGGCTACCACGTGTGGCTCACGCTGTTTCTGGTCGGCGTCTTCCATTTGCCGATCGTGTTCTCCGGCTTCTCGCCGGAGTTGTGGGCCAAGTGCGCGTCCGCCTACCTGCTCACGACCGCCGTTTGGGACCTGCAGTGGTTCGCGTGGAATCCCGCGTGGGGGCTCGCGAAATTCCGCGCGACGCCGATCCCGTGGTTTCGCCGCAAGATCCTCGGCTTTCCCGCCGACTATTACGCCGCCGTCGCGGCCTCGGGCGTCGCTTCCTGGCTGATTTGGAGCCCGGGCCTCCAAGCGTGGGGCGTGCGGACGGCGACGGCGCTCGTCGCGAGCTTCTTGTCGGTCGCCGTCGCGGGATTGACGCGCCGGTCCAGGCATCCTATCGCGAGCGGTCCGATTTAGGTTGCAGTCGGCAAACGCCCTCGAGCGAGTTCCAAGGCGGCTCTCGCGACCGTGAAGGCGGCGCGCGGGCGGCCCAATTCCCCCGCGCGGCGCCGCATTTCGGCCAAGCGCGCCTGCGAGGACAGAAGGCCGTCGACCACGCCGGTGAGCGCGGCCGGCGCGTTCGCCGCCGCCGCGGCCCCGTTCCCGAGCAGATAGTCCGAGTTGCGCTCTTCCTGGCCCGGGATAGGATTCACGACGACCATCGGCAAGCCGCAGGCGAGAGCTTCGCTGACGGTCAGGCCGCCCGGCTTGGTGACGAGCAGGTCCGCCGCGGCCATGAGGCCGCGCATTTTCTCGGTGAAGCCCAGGACCTGCACGCGGTGGCGCGACGGCGGACGGATTTTCGTCAAGCTCCTGCGCCCTTCTTCATTGCGTCCGCATACGACGACGATTTCGGACGGGACCTCGGACGCGAGCAAGGCGCGGTAAATATTACCGAGCGGCCCCACGCCCTGGCCGCCCGCGGCCTGGACGACGACCGGATAACCGTCGGAGAGCCCGAGCGCTCGGCGCGCGGCGCCGCGGTCCATGGGGGCCGAGAACGACGGATCGATGGGAACGCCGGTGACCGCAATCGCCGCGGCGGGGACGCCGCGGCCGCGCAAAGACGCGGCGGCGACGGAACTCGCGACGCAGTAGCGCTCGGTCGGCTCATGGACCCAGATGCGATGGGCGTCGTAGTCGGTCACGACGGTGAGTTGAGGCGCCGAAAACTTTCCCGCCGATCGCAGAGCGGCGACAAGCTCGGGCGCGAGAAAATGGGTGTTCACGATCGCGTCCCAACCGCCGCCGATCACCAGGTCCGCGAGCTCGTTCACGCCCCAGCGCTGGACGGCGCGGCGCAAGCGGTCGTAGAGCGCGCCGGGGCCCGGGCGGCGGTCGGTCCACTCGAACAGGCGACCGAACAAGGCGGGCGTTTTGCTGATCAGGTCCAAGTAGCACTGCGCGTAGGCGGACTTGAACAGAGGGCGCGCCAGATCCAGCGCGTCGACGACGGTCGTCCGCGTCCCGGGCGATTCGAGCGCGAGCGCGTCGGCGACGGCCTTCGCGGCGCGCGCGTGCCCGGCGCCGACGGAGGCGTGCAGGATCAGGATTTTTTGCGCGTCCGGGGACTTCTTCACGCGGCGGCCCGCGCGCCCAGCCTGCGGCGTTCCTCGGCCCAGCGCAGGACGTTCAAGCGGCCGTCAAAATCCTCGACGAGGGCCGTGCAACTTTCCACCCAGTCGCCGTCGTTGCAGTAGAGGACGCCGTTCGAGTCTCGAATCTCCGCATGATGGATATGGCCGCATATCACGCCGTCAAGGCCGCGCCGTTTGGTTTCCGCGATCATCTCGTCCTCGAACTTCGCGATGAACTCGACGGCGTTCTTGACCTTATGCTTCAGATACGCCGACAGCGACCAGTACGGCAGACCGAACAGCCGCCGCCCGAGGTTGAACCAATGGTTCACCCGCAGAGCGGCGTCGTAAGCCCACGTGCCCAGCACGGCGATGGACTTGGCGTGCCGCACGATCCCGTCGAACCGGTCGCCATGGACGACGAGCAGGCGCCGGCCGTCGGCGGTCTCATGCACGGACTCCAGCGCGACTTCGACGCCGCCGAAATGCATGCCGCTGAACTCGCGCAAGGCTTCGTCGTGGTTGCCGGGCACCAGGACGACGCGCGCGCCGCGGCGCGCCTTGCGCAGGATCTTCTGCACGACGTCGTTCTGCGTTTGGTCCCAGTAGTGCCAGGAGGTCTTAAGGCGCCAACCGTCGATGATGTCCCCGACGAGGTACAGAGTATCGGATTCGTTGTGTTTGAGGAACTCCAGCAGAAAGACCGACTTGCAGTCCCTCGTGCCGAGGTGAATATCCGAAATCCAGATGGCGCGCCAGCGCCGGGGCTCGTCCCCCGGAGGGAGCGGGTCGCGGAGATTCATCGCCGACAGTATAGCGCGGGGGCCGGCGCGCAACCATGAGTCGCGCTTGACCGCGGCGTCACAAGCGCATGACGCGTCGAATGCTCGTTCGACCATATCGTGACGTGGTCTAAGGCGACGGTTTGGGTATACTGTGGGTGCGACGCCAACCTCAAAAAGGAATTTAGATATGAGCCAGCCTCACAGTCATAACAAGAAGAATGAGCCGCCCGGCGGCGTTCTCGGCCAAGGCCAGGACGAGGCGTTGCTCAAGCAGAGTTTTGAGTTCCTTTCTTCCCTCCATAAACTGCTCCGGCTCTCCCTTTTAGCCGTGCCCATAGAGGAGGTCCTGTCCCAAGCGCTTGAAGAACTGCTTGCGATCCCCTGGCTCTCGCTGTTGCATAAAGGGGGCGTCTTCCTTGTCGACGATAAGGATTGCCTCGTCCTCAAGGCTCAGGGGGGGCTGCATCCCCAGCCGCTGTCGTCATGCGCGACGGTTCCATTCGGACACTGTCTCTGCGGGAAGGCGGCGCAGTCGGGCGAGTTGATCCATACGGCTGCCCTGGGCCCCGACCATGAAGTGACGTATGAGGGGATGCGGCCCCATGGACATTATGTCGTCCCGATTCGATTGGAGCAGCGGACCCTCGGCGTCATCGTCCTCTATCTGGCGGAAGGCCACCCGAGCGACCCTCGTGAGGCGGAGTTTCTCCGCGCGGTCGCGGATATCCTGGCCGGTATCATCGCGCGCAAGAAAGTGGAGGAGTCCTTGCGTCGGAGCGACGCGATATTGAGGCAGGTCCAGAAGATGGATGCGATCGACAAACTCGCCGCTGGGGCCGCTCACGACTTCAACAACCTGATTACCCTGATCTCCGGCCACGCCGCCATCCTCTTTGAGGGATTGCCCGAAGGGGAGGCGCGGGAATCCGCGCATGCGATCCAAATGGCTTCGAAGAGCGTAGCCTCTCTGACGGGCAAACTTCTGGCCTTCAGCCGGGAAGCTCCTCTTGCTCCTAAGGATATCGACCTCAATGCGAGCGTCGCCTCAACGGTGGACCTTCTTGGGCTCACCTTGGGCAAGGACATCCGGTTCATTCTCGACCTCGCGCCGACCGGCGCAAAGGCCTGGTTCGACCCCGTTCAATTCGAGCAGATCGTCATCAACATCGCGGTCAACGCTCGCGACGCCATGCCCGACGGCGGAGAACTCTCCTTCAAGACGGGCCGGGTTCGTCTCGACACGGATGCCGTGAAACATATGGGCGTAGCACCCGGCGAATACGCCGTCCTCGACATAAGCGACACGGGCACGGGCATGAGCGAAGAGGTCCAGTCCAGGATATTCAAGCCGTTCTTCACCACGAAGCCGCCCGGCCAAGGGACTGGTTTAGGACTTGCCATGGTTGCCGGCATCGTCAAGGGGAGCGGCGGCGCGGTTTCAGTGCACAGCCAGCCCGGCAACGGCACCCGATTCCGGCTCTATCTACCGACGGCATTAGCCTAGTGCAGGGACTAGCATGATCGTGGAACGTTCAAGCGTGAAACGGACGGCGGCGACCGCGCTCGCGGCCGCCGCTTGGCTGGCGGTCTATGCGCATCTGGCGGCGTTCGCCGACGCCGCGGTGAGGGGGCTCGGCGTCGATCCGCGCTCGCGCTGGGGCGCCGCGCTGGGTTTCTTCGCGTACGAGGCGCCCAAAGTCGGTCTCCTGCTGGCGGCGATCGTGGTCCTCATGGGCGTCGTTCACACCTTCGTGTCCCCGGAGCGCACCCGCTCCCTGCTCTCCGGCCGCCGCTTGGGCGCCGGCAACGTGATGGCCGCTGGGCTGGGAGTGGTCACGCCGTTCTGCTCCTGCTCCGCGGTGCCGCTGTTCATCGGCTTTCTCCAGGCCGGCGTGCCGCTCGG
>CAIQSZ010000411.1 GCA_903874575.1 uncultured Elusimicrobia bacterium | reverse complement strand
TCGTTCGTCCTGGGCGGCCGCGCCATGGAAATCGTCTCCGACGAGACCCAGCTCAACCACTACATCCAATATGCCGTCGAAGTCGCCGACGAACACCCCGTCCTCATCGACCGCTTCCTGGCCGACGCCGCCGAGCTGGACGTGGACGCCGTCTGCGACGGAACCGACGTCTGGATCTCCGGCGTGATGGAGCACATCGAGGAGGCCGGCATCCACTCCGGCGACTCCGCCTGCACTTTGCCCCCGCACTCCCTTGCGCCCGCGGTGCTGGCCGCCGTGCGCGAGCACACGCGCAAGCTGGCCCTGCACCTCAACGTCCGCGGGCTCATCAACATCCAGTACGCCGTCAAGGACGGCGTCGTCTACGTGCTGGAGGCCAACCCGCGCGCGTCGCGCACCGTCCCGTTCGTCAGCAAGGCCGCGGGCCTGCCGGTCGCGCGCATCGCGACCTGGGTCATGATGGGCAAGAAGCTCAAGAAGCTGGTCCCCGCCGCCGCGCTCAAGGGCGCGGTGCCGCCCTACACCGCGACGAAGGAGGCCGTCCTGCCGTTCATCAAGTTCCCGGACGTGGATCCGCGCCTGGGCCCGGAGATGAAGTCCACGGGCGAGGTCATGGGATTGGACGCGGACTTCCCGCGCTCGTTCGCCAAGAGCCAGGAGGCCGCCGGACTGTCCCTGCCCGTCAGCGGCTCCGTGTTCCTGTCCGTGCGCGACGACGACAAGCCCGAGATCCTGCACGTCGCGCGCGCCCTGCGCCGGATGGGGTTCACCCTCGTCGCCACGCGCTCGACCGCCGACTTCCTGATCCGCCACGGCATGCCGTCCGAGCGCGTCGCCAAGATCGGCGAGGGCAAGCCCGACGTCGTGGACCTGCTCAAGCAGCGCACCCTCTCGCTGATCGTGAACACCCCCTCGAGCAAGCGCGCCCGCGCCGACGGCTACATGATCCGGCGCACCGCGCTGGAGCTGGACATCCCGTGCATCACCAACATCCGCAGCGTCAACGCGGCGGTGCACGCGATCTCGGTGCTCCAGGGGGCGACCATGGGCGTCAAGCCGCTCCAGGACTACTACCAGTCCCTGCCCTACAAGGCCGTAATGGGCCTAAAGACCTAGACGGACATAAGCCTTCGGGCCCATATCTCGTCTGACGATCCGGTTTATACTAGGATCATGAGACGGGTCCTCCTGGGACTGGCGGCGGCCGTCGTGCTTCCGGCCCTCGGCCGCGCCGACGTCGCCTCCGCCCGGAGCGGCGGCAGAGCGGGGTTTCTCCATCCCGACGTTCTCCGCGGCCGGACCAAAGCCCTGATCGAGGACGCCACCGACCCCGAGGTGCCCGTCGTCGCCCTGCGCGGCAAAGCGGCCGATCATTTCGAACTGGCCCAACGCCCCCTTCTTTTCATCCAAGAACCCATGCCCATCGCCAGAGAGCGTGTCACCGGCGAGCTCGGCACCATCCCTAAAATGCTGGCGGCGGCCGCGGAGCGCCTCGACCACTACAAGATGCATGTTGCCGCGGTCCCGAACCCCGGCCTGGAGGCTTCGATTCAGGCGGGACGTCTCTTGAACAACGAGAGGCGCGTGGAATTCAGCGATACGATGCCGCGGACTCAAATGGGAGCGTTCCTCTACGCGAAAAACAGCCCCGACAGCGTACTGATGAAGGTCAACCGGCTCATGGCGTTTATCGCGTCCCGCCTGGGCCCTGCGTTCGCGTCCGCAACACTGGTGCATGAAGCCGCCCACTACCTGACAAATCTGGCCCGTCGCCTAAACCCGAAAGCCGTCGTAAACGGCGAGCTGGAGGCTTTTAGGACGCAGTACGACTTGGTCGCGGTTCTGGATCCGAAGGCGGAACGCATGGTGGTCCTGCACTCGACGCTCAACCTGTGGCTCAGGATCCATCCCGAAGACCAAGTCAGCCGCCAAGCGCTCGCCTACCTCGATCACCTGCTGAAGGTCTACGACACCGGCGGCGACGAAAGGAAGCTCGTCCAGTTAATCAAGGATCTCGGCTATCACGACGACGAAGGCGGCGACGTCCCGGCCGCCCCGACGCCCGTCCGCGCCTGAGCCTGGAGGACGGTCAGCGCCGCTTCTTCTTGCGCGCGGCGCCGTCGCCGCCCAGCATGAGCAGGGCCCACGGCCAGCCGAGGAGCCCGCCGAGCAGGAGCCCGCCGAGAACGTCGCCCGGGTAGTGGGCGCCGACATAGACGCGGCTGTAGGCGACCAGCGCCGCCAGGCCCCAAAACGCGTACGCGCCGCCCGGATAGGCGACGGTCAAAACCGCCGCGGCCGCGCCCATGTTCGTCGCGTGGTTCGAGGGAAAGCCCAGGGAGCCTCTCGCGGGCGCCCGCATCACGACGCCGGCGACGGCACGCTCCGGCCGGGGGCGCGCGACCAGAGGCTTGAGCGCTCGGTAGGCGAGGAGATCTCCCGCCGCCATCGCCAGCGCGGCGACCACCAAGACCCTCAGCGCACGTCTGCGCCCCCGGTACAGCCACAGCGCCAGAGCCGCCGGAGCGACTCCATACAAGAACCAGGGAGCGCGGTGCATATCGGTGAGCGCCGGCATCACGGCGTCCAGCCACGGAGCCGTCCAGTCCCGGTTGATCTTCAGCAGGAGGAAGCGGTCGAGCGCGACGGCCGGTCCGACGATCCCGCTCATGGGGCTCATCATAACAAATCGCCCATCTGAACCCTTTCGGGCGAATCCGGCCGCGATCTCAAAAATCTTGTCTCGAAATAAGGCGCGGCCCCGCGAGACCCACGATTAAGTCCCGGACCTTCGAGAACGGCACGTCGATCCGCCGATTCCCCTTGAAAACCGCCTCGCGGATCCTGCCGCCGAGAAGGTCGTCGGAGTCGACTCTCAACACGCAGGAACCGCGCGCGATTCTCGGCCGACCCAGCACTCCGTCCCCGTCTCCGTCCACGATTCCGATCACGGGCATCGCGAAGCGATAGAGAACGTCGCCCACCACGGCGGTCGTGTCGTCGCCCACGGACACCGCTCCTTGCGCTCCGCGGATGAGATCATAAACCTGCATCCCCGCATGGTCGATGAATGCCATCCCCGTTCCCGGATAAGCCTGAACCCGGGCAGCCGCGCCGGAACTGCGCAAGTCGGCGGTGGAAGCCAGCTTCGCCGTTCGAAGGTCCACGCCGTCGAGACGCTCGATTTTCTCAAGCCCGTGGGCCTTGATTTCCGCTCCGCGGATGCCGGTGATGCGGCGACCCTCGCAAATGAAGACGACGTCGCGCTCGGCCGCTCGTCCGACGAGAATTCCATCGATCAGAAGAAAGTCGCCCGGAACGACGGTCGCCATCCGGCGGTGGACGGCGCCTTTTTCCTCCCAAATCAAGCTTTGGACGACGGGAGGCGGCCTTTTTGCGCAACCAAGGCCTTCGAGAACTCGTATCAGGGGAAGGCCGCATCCGGCCCGCCACTCGACGAAGCAGGGAACGCTGCATTCGACCTGAACCAAAGGAACGCGGAGGCGGGACCGTTCCGCGACCATCCCTCCGAAGGTCAGGCCGGAATACTCCGATTTTCCGAAAGTCGCCAGAAGGATTGATTCCACGCGATTTTCCAGAGTCTTCAGGCACGTCGATGGGCCCTCTCCCGGACACTCGACATCCTCCAAGCCGCTATCCAGCAGCGCGGTCCGCGCCATGGTGCCGGCGGAGACGATGCGAACCGGGCCCAGCTTTCTGACGGCGTCGGCGATCCGGCGGGCCCAACCGCTGTCGAATACCCTAGGGCCGTGCAGCAGCAGGCCGATCATCCGGGTCTTCCGCCGGCGAGACGCTTGTAGAGCCGCGCGTGCCTGCGGCTCCACTGGGCGTCGTCTTGATGCCCACGCTCATCCCAATACCGGGCGTTGCGTTCCCACAGCTCGGACGGCCTCGAGTATTCCGAGATGTCGCGCCCGGCGTTCTCAAGCATCCCGGCCGCGTGTTCATAAGCGTCGGCGGCAAGGAAAAGCGCTCCCGCTCCCTCGCACAATTCGCCCAGCCGCTCGTATATCGACGCGCTCTTCGGAAAGTCTCCCGACTTGGCCTCCAGCGCCGCGTAACGGCTCATCACGATGACCGCCAGTTCCTTGGATCCCGCCCTAAGACAGTTCTGAAAGGCGTTCTCGTAAGAAGCGCCGGCCTCCTCGGCCTGATTCGACTGCTCGTGCAGGATCGCCGCGTTGAGATGCCCGAGAACCGCGAGGGTATAGCTGCCCTTCTTGGCCTTGAATGCCCCGAAGGCGCTCCAGGATCGGGGATTTCCGTCCCCGCGGGCCTTTTCCTCCAGGACCCGGGCTTGATAGTAAGGATCTTCCTGCGCTGAGAGCCAATCCATTATTCCTCCTATTTCCAAAGTACGGACATTCCCGCGAGCACGATGGCGAAACTGACGATCCGCGCGGCGATGGACGCCCCGATTACCTTCGCGCCGCTCCTCGGTCCGAATATTCCGCAGTAGTAAGGGATCAGATAACGCAGGTTCGTTCCGGTGGAAAGGAGCGCGCCGACGACAAGTGAGAAGACCAATTCCCGTCCGCTGGCCGCCTTTGCTGCGAACAGGCTTCCGGCCATGGTGTAGGCTCCGATCGGACTGAGCAGCCGGGCGGCCATGACCGGGAGGGTCGTTCCCGTGACCGGGAAATATCGGGCCAGGATGCCGAGTCTGGTTCCAAATTTGTCGAACACCCCGCAGGTAATCAAGGCGGCCGCCGCATACGCCGTCGGGATCATGGTTTTAAGAACCCTGAAGATGATTCCGGACGACGTGCGCAACGCATTGCGCAGGGCGAGCTTCACGTGCGGATTCGGCGTGTCGGCGGTCGCATGAACACCATCATATTCCGGTCTAGGCAGGAGCGTGCGTCCCAACAACAGCATCAACACGGCCTTGATGGCCGCGGCGCAGAGCAGTATCCCGTAATATGCCAGACCGAAGACCCCCAACGCGGGGACGACGACCGGCAGCAGGCTTTTGCTGGTGGCGATCTCGCCGGGGAGGTTGTTCACGACGGCCGCGACGATCAATTCCAGGCCGCCGAGTCTTCGCTGGTGGCGGTACTCGGCGAGCATGGAATGCCCGGCCGTTGGAGAAACCAAGGTCACTATGAAGCTGGCCCCGCACTCGGGATGAAGGCGGCCGAATCTCATGAGCGGTCGGGCAAGCCATGAGAACGTTCCGAGCCAGCCGAGTTCGACGAGCAATTGGGCCGCGAAGGCGCCGACGGCGAATGCAGGAACGACCTGGCGGAGGAACTTGGTGCCTAGGATGGACGTCTGGCGCGCCGCCGCTAAAATGTCAGCCGTCATCCTCAGAATCTCATCGCCAGCTCTGCGAACCAATTGCGGCCCGGCGCGCGATAGTAGTCGAAATAGCGCTCATTCGTAATGTTGTTGACGGCCAGGGACACGGTCGCGTTCTTAGTCGCACGGTATGAGACCTTGCTATCGAGCGTGAGATAGGCGTCGCGGGAGCCATAGACCCCATTGACGGTATCCGCGTTGGCGTCATCGGTGTATCTCTTGGCGACGTACCGGCCGGTCGCGGAGGCGGTGAACGCTCCCAGTTCGACGTCGCCGCCGAAGCTGTACATCTTTTCAGGCACGTCGACGAGTTTTTTGCCCACCGTCGCGGTCTTGGCGGGATTGTCCGTGATCTTCGCGTCGTTGAGCGTGAAGTTGGCGTAAAAGCGCAGCCTCGAGAACAGCCGCTGCTCTCCCTCGAGTTCCACGCCTCGGATGAGCGCTTTCCCCGCGTTGACGTACTGCTGGAGCGTCGAAGAAACCGCCTGCCGATATATGAGGTCCTTGAGATGGTGCTCGAAATAGGACGCCTTGAACTCCGAGTCCTGCCACAGTTTCTGCGTCGCCTCTGCGTCCCATGACCAGGTGCTTTCCGGTTGCAGGCCGGGATTCGCCGAATAGACCACGGTACCGGACGTCCAGGTTCTATAGAGTTCATACACCGTCGGCGCCCGGAACGCCTTGCCTCCGGATAGCCTGAACGTCGTCCGATCGAACGGTCTGTAGACGACGGCCGCTTTAGGGCTCAAGGCGGATGCGTCGCGACGGCCGTAGTTGATCGGATAGCCGGCGGTCCCGGGCTGATCGGCGTAGCCGTCAAAAGTTCTCCACCAGTCCCCACGGACGCCGAGATAGGCCGTCAGGTCGTCGCGGAGGGTCAACTCGTCTTGGACATACGCGGCGTAATCCCTGTTCGTCCCGCGCGACTCGTAGCTTAAAGCTCCAAGCGCTTTCTCATCAAGCCAGTTCGCCAGGTTATACTGGCGCGTATGAGCCGAGGCTTGCCGGAGGGACGTTCCAACGACGAACACGTGTTTTCCCATCCATTGGGGGAAGGCGACTTGGATGTCCGCGCTGTACGCGTCCGCCGGCGTTTGCGACACGGTGCCGGGTCCGCCCGCCCGAGTCGTTGCGGCCGACGCGCCAGGGGTGACGTACCAGGACTTTTCCGCGTCCAGGATGCCCAGTGAAAGCGCGATGTTCGCGTCCGCCCACTGCGTTTGAGACTTGGCGCTGATGAAATTCTGCGTCATGCCGCCGGGTCCCGTAAGAAAGGAAGCCTCCTTCACGGTCCCATAGGTCCACGCATCGGCGCCCGCGGTATTTTTGAGATAGGAGCGGGGATCGCCGTAGGTGTAATCGTAGCTTGTCCGCGTATAAGTCAGATTGAGCTTGGAGATCGCGGAGAAGTCATACCACGCCCTGAAAGATAAGTTCTCCTGCTTCCATCCGTTGGCCCCCTTGTCGCCGATCAGGTATTTAGTTTTTCCTTGGTTGTCCGTCGTGTCCGACCAGCCCGTCAAGCCGGCGGGCTTGCTCGACTGCGTATTGAAGTCGGACGGATATCCGTCCGTCCCTTTGTAGCCGTAGCTGAAAAAAATGCTCAACTTATCCTTGAAACGGTCTCCATAGGAGGCGTACTCCTTGAAGATGTTGTCCATCGCGCCGTCCTTGTACCAACCCGTGCCGTAGCCGCTGCGCAGAGCGAATTCCCGCGTTTGCGGCTGGCGGGGAATGATGTTGACAACTCCGCCCATGGCGTTGCCGCCGTAAAGACTGGAGAACGGCCCTCTCAGGACCTCAATCCCCTGTATATCCTCGACCGAGAGTCCGCCGTAGGAGACGGCCCCGGTGTAAGCGTCGTTTGCGGGGATGCCGTCGAATAGGACCAATGTCCGCTTCTGGTCCGGAATTCCCCTTAGGGTGACGGCCGCGGAGGTGTCCATAAGTCCCTTGCCGCGCCTGTCGAAGACCCCCGGCAGGACGTTCAATGCCTGGTCCACGGCTTGGACGTCACGCTTCTCCATATCGTCCTTTGTGACATAAGAGACGCTGCCGGGAACGGTTTCCAGGGATTTCCTCGTCCGAGTGGCGGTGATGATGATGGTCTCCAGATCGTTCGTGTCCTTGGGCTCGGCCCTTGCCGAAGTTGAAGCCAGCAGCAGGCCGCAGAAAAATCCATTCCGAAGTCGAGTGCTCGGGTTCGTCGGCATGATATTACGAATATAATAAATTACATACTGCAACGACAAGGCGGCCGTGCATTGTGCCGTCGGTCGCGTAGGTATTAGAATCGCCGTATCGGATCGGCTCACGGGGGAATATGAACAAGCTTACGCGCAGCAGCTTCGCGATGGAGAAAGATTTGACCGACAGGTTGGAAGCGCTCGTCAAGGAAAGCCGCTACACGAATCGCTCCGAGTTCATACGCGATTTGGTCCGCGAGAAGCTGGTGCGGACCGGCTGGGACAAGAACGAGGAAGTCCTGGGAACGGTAACGCTCGTTTACGACCATGAAAAAAGAGCCCTGAGCCAGAAGCTAGTCAGCCTTCAGCATCACCAGGAAGCATGCAAGGTCTTGGCCGCGACCCACGTCCACCTGGACGATCACTTATGCGCCGAGATGATCATGGTCCGCGGCAAAGCCGCAAACGTCCAAGAACTGGCCGACCTCATGCGCTCCCGCAAGGGCGTGCTCCATGCCGCCCTCTCCATGTCCACGGCGGGGGCCGCCGAAAAAAAGCACGCCCACTCGCATGGCTGATTTTGTGTATTCTGAATAGGCAGATGGAAATTCGGCTTCCGCCGTGCTGACCGTCCTCCTCGCGCTGGCCTTCGCGGCCTCCATGGCGGGCGGCCTGGCGCCGGCGACCGAGGGGCTGCTCGAACGCCTGGGCTTCCAGCGGGTCGTCTCTTTCCGCTCCGGCCTCCTGATCGCCGTCGCGCTGTCCGACGTCCTGCCCGAGGCCTGGGGGCAGTCGCGGCCCGCGGCCGCCGCCGCGGCCGCCGCCGCGCTCCTGCTGGGCTACGTCCTGCACCACGACCACGGCGGGGACCACGAGGGCCACGAACTGACGCACCCTCACGTCCATGACCGCGACCGCGTCCACCGCACCGCGGCCGTCGGCGCCATGTTCGCGCATTCGCTCACGGACGGCCTGAACCTGGGAGCCGTCGCGCTGGCCGGCGGCCCCGCGCTGCTCGCCGTCGGGGCGGCCACCGCGCTCCACAAACTGGCCGACGGCTTCACCGTCGCCAGCCTGTACCATAAGACGGAGAGCCCGAAGGGACGCGTGTTCGCGATACTCGTCGGCGTCTCGCTGGCCACGCCGGCTGGCGCGGTCCTGGGCCGCGCGGGCGCGCTCAGCCTGGGCCCGGTCCTGGCCGCGCTGCTGCTGGGCTTCGCGGGCGGCTCGTTCCTCTACGTCGGAGCGACGCAGATCGTCCCCCACCTGCGCCGCCGCAAGGACCCCGAGTGCGCGCTGGCGTTCGCGGCCGGCGCGGTCGCGATGCTGCTCCTGCGCCGCTTCGCGGCGTGAACCCCTCCGCCGCGCCCCCGGCTCAGCGGCCGCGGCGCGGCACGAGGAACCGCGCGACCGAGGCCAGCCCGTACAGCGCGCTCAGCGCGACGACGATCAGCGGCCCCAGAGGCAGGTCGAAGCGGTAAGACAGGTAGAAGCCCGAAAACGCGCTGACGCCGCCCGCGGCCGACGCCAGGAGCGAGAGGCCGCGTATCCCCTTGGCCCAGGGCAGCGCGATCATCGGCGGGACCACGAGCAGGCCGAAGATCACCAGCGGGCCGACGGTCATCACGCCCAGGGAGATGGTGACGCCGACCAGCAGGTAGAGCAGCCCGTCCCAAAACGCGACGCTCCGCCCCAAAGTCACCGCCATGTCGCGGTCGTAGGAGACCAGCAGGAACTCGCGCTGGAACAGGAACATCGCCGCGCACACGCCGAGGAGGATATCCAGCATCGCGTGGAAATCGGACTCGGAGATGGTGACGATCTCCCCCTTGAGCAGGCTGAGCATCTCCGTCTCGCCTTGGGCGTTCCAGGCGACGAACAGGATGGCGGCCGCGGAGGAAAGCGCGTAGAGCGCGCCGACGCGGCCCTCGCTCGATCCCTGGCCGCGCTGCTCCATCCAGGTCAGCGCGGCGATGGCCGCGACCGTGAAGACGACCGCGCCCAGGATGGCCAGGTGCCTCTCGGCGGACTCGCCGCCCGCCAGCACCGTCAGGCCGAAGCCCTGCAGCATGAACGCGAAGGCGATGCCGGCGGCCGAGACCTGGGGCAAGGCGACGCCCCAGAACACCAGGCGGCGCAGGACGAAGTAGACGCCCACCAGCGGACAGACGAAGCCGACGACGACGCTGCCGTATAGCGCGTGGTGCAGAAGGAAGTCCGGCGAAAGCATCCGCAGGAGCGGGCTCACATCGCCTCCCCGAAAATCTCGGCGATATGGCGCGCGGCCAGCATCTTCTCGGCGGGACCTTCCTCGACCTTGCCGTCCTCCACCCACGCGATCCGGGTAAACAGGTCGCGCTCGGCCTGCAGACGGTGACTGACCATTACGACGGTCAGGCCCTTGCGCTCCTTGAAGTCCTTGAACAGCGCGAGCAGGGACTTCTGCGTGGGCACGTCGATGCCGGCCAGCGGCTCGTCCAGCGCCAGCAGCTCCGGCTCGGCGGCCAGCGCGCGCGCGATGAGCACGCGCTGGCGCTGGCCGCCGGACAGGTCGCCGTAGCGGCGCTCGGCCAGCTCCCAGGCGCCGCACTCCTTCAGGCTGCGGCGCACGAGGTCCGCGCACGCCCGCCCGCGCAGACGCTCGAAAAACTCGAAGCGCCGGTAGGTGCCCATCTCGGCGACCTCGCGCGCGGTGAGCGG